>CAXDSX010000102.1:0-8557 GCA_963992075.1 uncultured Pseudomonadales bacterium
CGCGGGTGCGACCAGTCCGAACGTCTCGATTCCGATCATAAGATTCCATCCGGCGCTACCGTCCGCCGCCGATACGGTCTCGATAACACGCATTTGGGTCAATGGATCCGTATCCGCCCCGTGGCAATCGAGGGGTGCTGCGATTCGGTAAAGTCCAAGATTCGCGAACGCCTCAGCAATGGGTCGAGGCAGGTGGCGTTGCTGTTCCGCTAGATCCGCGTACTCGCGAACGAGAGGTGTCACGGATTCCGCGCGCTCCAGATAATTGATCTGCGTCATTAATCCAAGTCTACCTGCCGAAAGGGTCGCTTGCCTTGCGAGTGGAAATGATTATTGTCCTCGACGCTTCTTCGCCATCGCTATCGACCGTGGACGGCGTCGTGAACTTTCCCGAGCGTATCGATGATCTGCTCGATGCTTCGGGCCCCCGCTTGGAAAATTGCGGTGGCATTTAGCGCACCCCATTCAAATCCCATACGTTCAACAGCTTCCACTCTCGCGACGACACGGTCGAGATTCTGGTAGAACTTTTTTCCTTCTTCGTCTCTTGGCGGTACGTCGAGCATCATCTGGTATCCGATTTCCCCAGGATCTCGCCCTGCGACTTCGGCATACTCCGAAATTTTGTCTTTGCAGCGTTTAGCAATCGCTGGATCTTCGATGGCGGTGGCAAGCCAGCCGTCGCCAATTTCGCCCACGCGCTTTAATGCTGCTTCTGCGTTACCACCGATCCAAATAGGGAGATTCTTTCCTTGTGGAGGCTTAGGCTCCATCGCCATCGCCGTGGATGAGTAGTCATCGAATTGGTAGTCGACTTGGTCGTCACTCCAATACGAGCGTAGTACGGCGATGGCTTGGTCCATTCGTCGACCGCGGTCCGTGAACGACTCTTCGAGTGCGTCGTATTCGGATTCTTGCCAACCGACGCCTACACCTAAACGCATCCGGCCACTCGTTAGCGTATCCAGCGTGCTGATTTGTTTCGCGACCAGTACCGGTTGGCGTTGTGGAAGCACAAGGACCTCGGTGCCAAGCCCGATTTTCTTGGTGTGTGACGCGATGAACGCCAGCGTCATGAGTGCTTCAAGAATGGGCATTTGTGGAGGATAAATAGGCGCCGCGCGCGTGGCCGTGGGGTATCCCATGACGACGTGATCGAACATGTCGAGTTGGTCATAGCCGATATCCTCGATGGCTTTCGCTAACTTAACGACCCCTTCAGCCCCTTCTCGGTAACTGACACTGGGGAACTCGACAGCTAATTTCATCCCGATTCTCCGGTCGAACGTCCAGCGGTATGTTATACACGAGCCCCGATCTAAATGGGGTCAGCAAAAGATTGCAGTCCGTACAACCCATTCGTGCAGCGGCCACTATTGTGCTGGTCCGGAGCGCGTTGGATGGATTCGAGATATTCATGGTCCGACGTACTACTCGGGCGGTCTTTGGTGGAGGCATGTATGTGTTTCCTGGTGGACGGGTTGATGGCGATGACCATCTACAACGCTACGACGTTCTTTCCACGGGCCCTTCAGCAAATCAATGGCCGCAACAGCGGGCCCTTGGTAACGAATGGGGTGGTTATTGGATCGACGGAATTAGAGAGTGTTTTGAGGAAGCCGGCATGTTGCTCGCGTACGATGGCGAGGGGATATGGCTAGACGATCTCGGCGGCATGCTCAAGAGACGACTCGCCACTTATCGACAACAAGTTCACGATCGCGTGATCACGCTCGCGGACGTTTGCGAAAAAGAGCACCTACGGTTGGCCGTCGATCGGGTGCACTACTGGGAACGCTGGGTGACGCCACAGGGAAGTCCGAGACGCTTCGATACACGCTTTTTTGTCGCGCAAGCCCCCGAACGCCAATTGGGTCGACACGATGATGGCGAGACGGTAGATAGTCGCTGGATCACTCCGGCTGACGCGATAACGCAGTCCGACCAAGGGGCGTTCGGCCTGATGTCGGTTACCCGCAGACAACTTGCCGTACTTTCGTCGTACGGGAGCGTAAAGGACCTGCTCGAAACGCTCGAGGCTGAGCGAAGGTTTGTTACCAATCGGCCGAGGATGGTGGCCGGTTAAAGAGGGCAGGGACGTAGACGTCCCTGCCCGAATGGAGTGGGGTCAGTTAGTAAACCCCTGACCCCCCTACCTTAGATATCACAAATCACCTCCTTCTATTTCCGCCCGACAAGTCATCATTATGCGCGTCTAGGTGGGTCTTAAAAAGGGTCTGTTGTCGGCTTCACTTAAATAGACCAATTCGTCGATTCGAGAACGGTTCAGTAACCCGATACCATGGTGCCAACTTCACGGCGATACTGATGAACGAACGGTTTCAGGTAGACATTCGAGGGCTCCCGGTTACCGTCGACATTCGACGGAACACCCGTCGACGAACCAGGGTCGGCATGAGCTTTAGGGCCGATGGCTCGCTGTGTGTTGATGCGCCACCGGGTCTTCTAATGGACGAAGTTCGCTCGATCGTGATGGATCATTCACGATGGATTCGGTATCGCTCGGAGCGAGCAGTGAACGAAATTCCTTTTTGGTATCCCGAGGAGTACCTGTCCGGTTCGATAATTCAATTCGAAGGCGCAACCAAAGAGCTGGATTTTTGTCGAGACGGAGACAGTTACGTTGAGGACTGCGGTCCGACACTGAGGATACATCTTCGCGACGGCGATGAGCCCAAAGCGGCCGTTTGGAAATGGTATCAGGGGCAAGCGGATACTGTGTTGTCCTCGGCAATAGACGAGGTCACAGCGCAAGTTCCATGGGTTGTCCGGGTGCCGGAATGGAGACACACATTTATGCGATCGCAGTGGGGCAGTTGTTCTGTATCGGGTCGGATATCGCTCAACACGCACTTGGTCAAACTAGCCAGAGAGCTAACGTCTTATGTCATCACCCATGAGCTTTGCCATTTGGTTGAACTTAGCCACGGCCCGGTTTTCAACGCGCTGATGGATCAACATGTTCCCGATTGGCGCCGGCATCGAGAAACGATTAACCGGTATACCGGCATACTGTCTGAGGAGAAACCCTAACGCGGGTGGCCCGATAGACTTTCCTGGAACGGTTCTGGTTGGGGAGAAAGTTGACGATTCATTTCGAGTTGTTCGATGGACGGACCCTTTGTGATTCGATGCAAATCACGGTGTTGTGTCGATGGAATCGAGACCGAATGTGCAGGGAACGCCTAGTCGACCAGTCTGTCCAATCGAAGTTAACGAGCAGCTGGGCGGGTTGCCCGAATAAGTGACAGCACGCTAACGAGCTTTATGGTGCTGCGGATGGTTCGCTTTTTTCGTCAATCAAGCGATCAAGCGCTTCACGATCCAAGTTAATTCGACCTTCCGCTTGATATTGGGCCTGCTCCGCGTGCGTCGCGTGAATGGGTTCCGTGTAACGTTTGAGGAATCCGATCTTCCGGAAGCGGCTTTCCACTATAAGTTCACCGTTTTCAATCTCCCAATTGAAATCGCCGTACTGACCGATGAAACTCATGATGAAAGTGCGACGGTTGCAACACACTCCGCCGTTGCGAGACCGGCCTGATTTTCGTTCCAAATCTGGAGATCGACGAGGTGTTCTCCCTCCACCTGATATTTTCGGGCAACCTTTCCGTAGATTGTGTTTGTGTCGCCGACTACGTTGGGATGGCGAACTCGCGTGTTCAGCGATTTGACGATGGCGTCGTCGCCGCCCCAGTCGGTCGCCATTTGGCATAGCCAACAGACGCGTTGAGGCCCCCAGTCAAACTGTCCGGGCATGTTGCGCCTTTCCTGAGCGTGCTTTTTGTCGTATCTGCCACCACCACCTAGGTCGGTGGAGTCTTCGGCTTCAAGATATGCGCGGGGACTCCTTCCCGTCCCAACGACGCCATGAGTGAACAGAAAAAGTTCGGTGACCGTGTAGGTCCCCTTATTTAGCGTCGGAAGCTCTTCGTCTTCGGTCACGCTTTCCCACGGCCGCGGTTCAGTTCCACGTCGCGTACGTTCCCACACCAACGGATCGGGAGCTTCTTCAACGATGTTGGTCTTGGTCTCGCGGTCATATTCTATGGTCCGTCCGCCACCGAGATTCTTGTAACGAGCCATATTGGTGAGTTTGGTTGCTACTAATTCTTGGCGTTGGTTGAAGTATTCCACCATTGCGGTGCAGATGAGAAAGGGCCCGATGCGTTCGCTTTGCTTGCGAGTGACGTCGACAATGGATTCCACCGCATGGATTCGATCGCTGAGCCAAATGGGTCGAAGGAAAGTGATCTCACCACCGGCATAGTTCATCGGAAAGTTAGCCGACGAAAGACGTCGTGGGTCTATAGCGCCGTTGATTGCGGCGCTGATGCCAAGGCTGGCTCCGTAAATAAACATTGGGGGCGCGGTAATACCTTTGTAGCGACTCGCTGCCGCATGACTCTCGTCACGCCATAACGGGTTGTAGTCACCTACGCCGTCACCGAATCGCTGGATATTATCGAGGCTCGCTTCGCGGCTGCCCCTTGACGGCAACGTGACGCCGATGCCCTTGTGGTATTCGTCTTCGAATTCGTCGAGAGTTGTGATCTGATCGGGCACGCAATAAAACCGCCGTGTTAGACGGAGCCATTGTCAGGCACGTTCCGACCAAGGGTCAAACCTAACGAATCTCCGTAAAATACATGGCGTGTAAGTAATCTAGACAAACCGTGGCGAATGACAAGAATTTGAAGGCAGGGGATATTCGTCTGCAGCCGGTATCGGTAACTCGAAAAATGGCTGCGTCGTTACCGGGGTTGCGCGCGCAAGCCGAAGAACGAGGCCTTCGTATCCATCATCTCGGGGCAGGCTATCCTCATCCTGAGGTCACCGACCCGACGTCATTCCTCGAAGCGACGAACCGTTGGTTTGCTCATTTGAGGCAAGTCGAGGGCGTCAATGACCCAGATTCAACCCCAGAATTCCTGCGGGAAATGTATGCGTACACGGACACCCTTGGTCCCCTGAGCCCTCGGAATTCGTTTGCAACAGTCTATGGCGCTGACTGGGATCTCACGATGGATCCGGCACGACTGATTCCGACCGTCGGAGCCACTGGAGGAATCGCTTTGTTGTGTTCGACGTTTGAGCGCCCTGGTCAGGCATTGGCGTACATTACCGACGCGCCGACTTATGCGGGCTTTTTGGCGCGCTCTACGCTGAATCAGAATGCCGCCATCTATAGCGTTGATATGGACGCTGAGGGACCAGACCCTGTTCAATTCCGCGCACAGATCAATCAAGCGCGAGAAGATGGGTATTTTGTACCGTTTTATTACACCGTACCGGATGGACACAATCCGGCCGGATTTTCGTTTGGTGCAGAACGACGACGCGCATTGCTAAAGATTGCCCAGGATGAGGGTGTGCTGGTGGTCGAAGATGCGCCCTACCTATACATTAGCTATGCAGATCCGAGCGAACGACCGATGCCATTTATTACGCTCGAGCCGACTCAAACGGTGCATCTATTTACGGGATCAAAAATTGGATTGCCCGGCCCACGGGTAGGCTTCGCGTACACTGAAGCAGTCATCGAAATCGCTGATGGTGAAACCGTTGATTTGACGGATTTGCTTCTGACGGAAGCGAGCGCCGACGTGTTATTTCAAAATCCTCATGCCTTGCGCTCGTTTGAAGCTTTGTTACGGGAAGAGGACGGTTCGATTCGAGCGTCTCTGTGGCCGGTGGCGGAAGAGAAATTGGCCATTTACCGCGAGAATCGACGAATTTTGTTGGACGGATTGGAGGAGGAACTTGGCCGATTTCGGGATCGCTTCCATTGGACCGAACCGGAAGCCGGCTTTTTTTCAGTTTTTACTTTCACGGAAGCAGATATTGTTACGGACGATGCGTTTATCCAAACGTTTGTCGAACGTTACGGCGTGGTGGTCGTGCCGATGTACGATTTCTATCCGGACGACGCGCGTGTACGTAATGGTCGGGCAGGGCTAAATCAACTAAGGCTTTCCTTCTGCTTTTCGGAGAGTACAGGACCCGCTCGTCGTCTGGAATTGACTGAGGCGGTGAGAGCTTTTGGTCAGGCAGTTAAGGCGGAATCCGGGATTAGCTAGCAGTGTAGGCGGCCAACAGAGAGCGATAGGGTAGCGGTTCAGGTATCCGTAATTGCGTTCTAACGTCGTTAATGGATTTGCTCAATAGACTCTCAAAATTTACGGCAGGCAGCCACGCCGCTTGACGACCATCACGATAGGCGCGCATCAACGCCCTAAATACGCCTGGACCCATGGCTTGTCTCAGTTTGAATCCTCCGACGATGGCAATAAGGAAGATGCCTCGATTTCTGGTTTGCGCGTACGTAAACGCCAATAGACATGCCTCGCCGAGTTCGTCTCGACCATAACCGGTTAAGGTATGCCAGAGGTCGTGTGTGTCGCGCAAACGAGTCGCATAGCGGACCAGGTGCGGATGACTAAAGGTTTCGGCTTCGACAGCACTGGCATCGACTAGGCCTTCTGCCGCGAGCGCCTCGCGTTGAGTGAAGTGGTAATACGTCGAACCGAATGAGCCATTAGGAAGCGAGCCGAGCATCGAGCGCTGCTCAAGGGTATCAAGTATGTCGATGTCGTCTCTGAGCACGAGATCGCCGAAATCGGTATCTCGGAAACGACGTAATCCTCTTTCAAGCGACGGTCCTCCGAGGGCTCGAATGATTTCGAAAACCTTAGGCGTATCTTGCGGATCCGCAATTAACTCTCCTAGGGCCCGAATCGCCACCATCGGTTGCATCCGCTGTCGTTTCGTTACCCCATCCACGATCGTCTCTCCGTCGGCTCGTGATCTCGCGTAATTCAAAATAACTCGAGTGAAAACATTCTAAACCATCACGCGAGGTCGAGCGGACTCACCTGCACGCGCTGCGTGGCCGTGCGTCCAGTGTCGACGACTAGGCCGATGCCGCCTTCGGTTAGGCCACGGTCAGTGACGGACAGAATTTGTTCGCCGTCGACGTAACCGCTGAGTTGGTCTCCGCGCACATGCATTTCGAGTTCGTAGGTCCTGTAGTTATCGATGGACATCGGTTTTTCGGCCAGAACCGCGGTCCCATCTAGTTCCCTGGTCAACTGGATGCCGCGGCCTGGCGTGAGCAGCAGGGCGTAATAGCGTCGCAAACCTTGCACCCGAGTGGCGATGCCGCAACCGGATACGAGGTGTGGCGTTACGTCGGCCTTCAAGCCGTAATCGTTCCAATCGCGACTGCCATACAGGAGTAGGCCCGTCCCGTGATTCTGGATAAGCCGAAAGCTCTCAGGATAGTAGGGGGCATAGCTATCGACCCCGTTGACCCAAGCACGATGCCACATGCTGCCCTTCCTTTTTTGAAGGACCACGTCGGGGGCTCCTTGCCAGTCATACCGGTCGACAAACAGAATTCCTCCTACAGGCGCTTTGACGATTTCTATACCGGCGGCAGCAATCGGATAACCATCGAGCGAAGGTATTTGCCAAGTCAGCGTTTTGCGTTCGCCCGGTTCGATACTGACAGAACGATCCCGGACCGTTACCGTGCGGTCCTCAGGATCAAAGACGTGTATACACAACGCTACCTCGATTGCCTGCTCTACATCTTTTGCCAGGAGCACGTCGCTTGAAATGGTTTGACCTGGATTCAGAGTTGGACTGGCCATGAGGCCATAGCCGCGTTGCTCAAAGTAACGCGCTGTCTCGTGGGACTCGACGAAGGTGCCGGTAATGGCCTCTGCAGTTTTGCCGTCCGAGAGAGGGTCGAAGTGCACGGCAAGAGCTCGTTCTCCGTCCGGCAATTTGAGATTGTTGACTATGGACTCTCGCCCACGGAAGCCCTGGACTGATCCAGGATAGGAAAAATGATAGCGAGCTCCGTCCTTAGGTGATTTGAGCTCGGAACCATTGAGCTTTCGCCCCATGGCAGCGATGTGACGGGCTTCCGTTGCCGCATCCGTAATGCCTCCCCCGCTGTCTGCCGTGGGGACATAACAGATGTCGGCGACCGGGCCTCGCCAGTCGACGCCTTCATCAAACGCGGCGAGTCCATTGCGAATTCCCAATAGACAACCAAGATTTCCCGAATTGCAGTCGGTGTCCCAACCAGCGGTGTTGACGATCTTGAGGGAGTCTTGGAAGTGTCCTCGGCCGTGCAAAAGAGACATGATGATTAGTCCGTGGTTGGGAACCATATGGCAGTTGCCGCCGTATTTGTCGTAACCATAACGCTCCTTTATTTTCTGAAAAGAACTTCGCCAGTCGTCGCCGTATTGGCCGTGCCATTCGCGAATATCGCCAATCATGCGGTTGATTAGGCTATCAGGGGGAATTAGCGCGACAGCAACGTCGATCAGTTTGTCGATATCGGATTCAACGAACGCCTGGGATTCCATGGCCGCGATCACTTGGGCACCGTGAAGCGCTTCGCCATCGTGCGAAACCGAGCCGGCACGTCGCGCGAAATCTGCTGCTAATTCCTGTCTCTTATACACATCTCCGAGCCCACGAGACCGAGGCTGATCTCGTATGCCGTCTTCTGCTTGAA
>CAXDSX010000103.1:0-8524 GCA_963992075.1 uncultured Pseudomonadales bacterium
AGCAGAAGACGGCATACGAGATCAGCCTCGGTCTCGTGGGCTCGGAGATGTGTATAAGAGACAGGCTCTAGAGCAAGTTGAAGTAGCCGATCGATTGGGTATCGACTACGCCTGGGAAGTGGAGCATCATTTTTTAGAAGAGTATTCGCATTCGTCTGCTCCAGAAGTATTTTTGGCGGCATGCTCCCAACGAACTAAGAACATTCGTTTGGGTCAGGGAATTCGCCAAGTCATTCCTCAGTACAATCATCCTGCCCGTACGGCAGAAGTCGTCGCCACCCTCGACTTGGTGTCGAACGGGCGCATCGATTTTGGTACTGGCGAATCCTCAGCAGAGTTAGAGCTAGGAGGATTTAAGATTCCGGTTTCGGAGAAACGCAAGATTTACCTGGAGTCTCTTGAACAGGTATGCAACATGCTCGCGATGGATCCGTATCCCGGGTACCAAGGTCAGTATTTCGACATGCCTTGTCGGAACGTCGTACCCAAGCCGGTACAGCGGCCGCATCCCCCACTTTGGGTGGCTTGTTCGCAACGCGAAACGATTCGTATGGCAGCACGACTTGGCATCGGCGCGCTGACGTTTGCTTTTGTTGACCCGTTAGAGGCCCAAGAATGGGTCGACGAGTACTATGGAATTTTGAAATCGGATGAGTGCATTCCGATTGGCCATGCGGTGAACCCCAACATATGCATGGTCTCTAGCTTCTCTTGCCATCACGATCGTGAAACAGCGATTCGACGCGGATTGGATGGGTTTGAGTTCTTCGGTTTTGCGCTAGGCAGCTTATACGCTTTCGGTGAACACAAACCCGGCAGAACCGATCTCTGGAAGCAATTTGAGCAAGTAAAGAAAGCGCGGGGAGATATGGCGGAAATGGACATGACCAAAGCGCTTGCTGGCAGTCAGGGCGGTATCGGAACACCAGACGACCTGCGCGAACATTTGTTGAAATTTGAGAAATGTGGTGTTGACCAAGTAACGTTCATTCAACAAGCTGGTCGCAATAAACACGAAGATATCTGCGAAGCCCTAGAGATCTTTGCCTCGGAAGTGATGCCCGAATTCAAGGAGCGCGAACCCGCACGCGAACAAGCAAAAGCTGAGGAGTTGGCACCCTATATTGAGGCCGCAATGGCCAGAAAGAAGGGCTTGCAAGAGCTGGCGGATGATGAGATCCCGACCTATATGTCGTTAGGACGTAAGGTTTCAGAAGAGGCTAAGAACGAGAAATCGATATACGAACGCCCCGCTGCGGGATAACGACTAAGGACTCGTCTGGTCTATGCGACCGCGCGATTCGCTAGGGAATTACGGCGTCCGGCTACGCTCGAGGCGGTCTTCAATTTCCAGCCAAGATTGCTCGAGCGCGGCGACTCTTTTCTTGAGATGCCCATGTTCTTCTGCCAATGCTTTGATGTTGGCCGTGCGTTCGGATCTGTAAGTCGTTGGATTAGCAAGCTGTTCAGTTAGCTGATCTAGCCGCGATTGCAGTGACACCATGTCTGATTCCAATTGATCTCTGCGTTGACGCAATGCTTGGGTGCGGATTCGCGCGTTCGCTTTCGACCGACGCCGATCTTGTGGACGGTTTCGGATGGGGGTCCTACTTTTTTCAGATTTGACGTTGACGATCTGGGCGTATGCGTCGAGATCTTCCTCATAATTGGCCACGGTGCCCTCCGCAACTAGCCAAAACGAGTCCACGGTGTGTCGTAGCAGATGGCGATCATGGGACACCACCAGCAGTGCTCCTTCGTATTCTTGAAGCGCGACTGTAAGCGCTTGTCGCATTTCGATATCGAGGTGATTCGTGGGTTCGTCGAGAAGAAGGACCGCTGGTTCTTGCGTCGCGATCATTGCGAGTAATAGGCGGGCTTTTTCTCCACCGCTGAAGGATTTGACTGGACGGTGGATATCGTTGCCTGAAAATCCCCAGCCACCGAGATAGTTTCGAGCGTCTTGCTCCTCCATCGGTTTAATTTCACCGAGTTTTGCTATCGGTGTTGAGTCTGGCTCGAGACGCTCAAGCTGCTGCTGAGTAAAATATCCGATGGACGCGTGCTTTCCATGCGCAATATGCCCTTCCATCGCAGTCAACTCCCCGGCCAAACTGCGTAGAAGCGTCGTTTTACCTGCACCATTCACGCCCAGGATTCCAATTCGATCTCTGGGGTAAAGGCGGAGCGTGAGATTCCTCAGAACGGGCGTCTGACCGTAACCGATCGTTAGATCATCGAGGACGAGTAAGGGGTTTGAGGCTTTCTTGGGGTTCGTGAACGAAAATTGGTATGGAGACTCACTATGCAACGACGCTACTGCTGGCATCCGATCGAGTGCCCGTAGTCGACTTTGTACCTGCTTGGCTTTGCTAGCTTTTGCTCGGAAACGATCGACGAAACGCTGTATTCGTGCTCGTTCGACTTCTTGTCGTCGATGCAAACTCGTTTGTCGTGCCAGCTCAGCGCTTCGCTGAAGTTCAAACGACGCGTAGTTTCCCTTGTAAGTTTTAACGGAAGTAGCTTCGAGATGGATTACTTCATTAACGGTTGCATCGAGAAAGTCGCGATCGTGAGCGATGGTTAATAAGGTGCCTGAGTAGCGCTCGAGCCATCTTTCCAACCAAAGCGTAGCGTCGAGGTCCAGGTGGTTGGTTGGTTCGTCGAGGAGAAGAAGTTCCGAGGGGCTCATTAATGATTGGGCAAGGTTTAGACGAATTTGCCAGCCTCCCGAAAACGCTTGGTGCGGCTTTTCGAAATCTGGACCCAAGAATCCCAGGCCGTGCAATATCTCGCCAGCTCTTGCATCGGCATCGTATCCGCCCGCATCTTCATAGTCGACGAACAGGTTGGCGAGCCGATCGTTGTTCCCGGATGCTTCGGCAGCCTGAAGCTCGCGCTCAATTTGGCGTAGTCTACGATCGCCGTCGATCACGTATTCGACCGCACTTCGCGATGATGGTTGCGCCGATTGCTGTAGCCATGCAAGACGCCATTCTTTGGGTATCGAGATGTCGCCCTCTTCGGGATGAAGTCTTCCTTGGATCAATTCGAACAGAGTGGTCTTGCCCGAGCCGTTACGACCCACCACCCCAACGCGGTGGCCGGCATGTACGGTGACGTTTATTGTGTCGAAGAGTTTTCGGTCGCCGCGCCTTAACGAGACATTACGAATTTGCAGCATGGACGTGGAGGGCTAGGCAACCGGGATTCAATTTCGCCATTGCATGATTGCCCCAGCGCTCAACAGCACGAATGCCACCAAAGCCGCTATGGGAATCAGGGAAGGTTCGGCGCAATCACCAGTCCCGCTGGTGAGCGCTTTCAGAATGTCAACGAGGGGAAATTGATTCGCTACAAGATAATCGAGTCCGGGTCCGCACGACGACGCTGCGGATGGCGTAATTTGTAGGTATATCTGACGTAACGCAAAACCAGCACCGACAGTACTCGATAACAATGACAAAAACGGATAGATGCCCAGTCGTGGGTTGTGAGCAAGACCTCCCGCCAGGAGAAGTGTCGCGAGGATCATCCAAAGCCTTTGAGTGAGGCAGAGTGCGCAGGGTAATTGGTTAAAGACGTATTCGAGCGTTAACGCGGCGAATAGGAAAGCCGCCCCTGCTGCAACGGTCACGATCCCCCAATCTTCACTGTCGATTGAACGCAAATAGTTGATCATCGTTTGATGGTCACTGCTGAAGCGCTTGGGGTCAATGCTCTTCCGCAATAAACGTTTCCGCCACGTCGCGTAACAACGGGAAGTATTGGTGGAAGTCCTGACAAAAGTTGTCGAATCTCGTCTCGACAATTTGATGAAGGTGCTTCTCGAAACGGTCGAACCGAAGACGCTTGAGGATGTAGAACATGGCCCGTTCAATTACGTCGCGTTCGGCATATTGTGCCAGAAGATCTGTCGCCTTCATGCGGTCGAAAAATGGCCTGGCATTCTGTGGCAGTGGGTAGTGGTCTATCGCTTTGTAACAAGTTGTTGTGAATTGGGTGAGGTCACCGACGCCATACCGATCCCACTGGATTGCGAGAACGTGATCGGCGATCAGGTCGAGCAAAACGGGAGCAGGACGCCGAAGCTCGGTCCCAAAGTGAACGTAACTTTGACGCATTTCGGGCATCCGGTTACTGGTACTGTCCAGATGTCGGTGGAGTCGAACACCTCTCGCCAGTTCACTAGGCAACGAAGTAGGGATTCGGCCCTTGACAAAATCGCCCATAAAACCACCTGCGATCAAACCACGCTCTGGATAACCCAGCAAACAGTGAGCGAGGAAGTTCAATCGAGATCGACTCTGAGATAGTTCTCGAGAAATTGTTCGAATGTTTGCGTATCCGCGGCTTCTTGCGCGGATTGATCTTTTATCGAGTGCTCGGCGAGCGAGGCGAAGCGTTGTCGCAGGTCAGGGCCCGGTGGCTCTTGGACAAAGGCTTGGCGGTGATTTTCGGAAAGGTGCATCGTCAAGGTAAAGAACGAGATTTCTTGGTCCTGCATCGCCGCGAGGACTTCAGCGGAAGGTGTAAGGCTCGCGTCCTCTACCTTCTTGCGTTGTGTTGTCGTACTCAATTGGTGATGTTCGGCCCCCGACAATTGATCCATAACCGACGCCACTTGTTCGGTCAGGTCTAGTAGTTCGTTTGCCCATTGGCGCAAATTTCTAGCATGTCCGTTTGACATAAGCGTTGTGGCTGGATTCCGTCCTTCGCGCACCGTGTCGAGTTGATTGCGGAGAATTTCGTGCGACTCGGCCTCTGTATCGTCGGGACTAGGAAGCAGTAGACAAACCAACAAGAAAACGTCCAGAAATCTCAATGTTTCTGCATCAATACCGACTTGGAGAAAGGGGTTGAGGTCAAGACATCGGACTTCAACGTATTCGACACCTCGCGTACACAGAGCACTTATTGGCCTTTCTCCAGGTTGAATTCGACGTTTTGGCCGAATCGATCCGTAGAATTCGTTCTCAATCTGGAGCAGAGACGTATTGAGTTGTCGATAGTGGCCGTCTACTTCGACGCCGATGTTCTCGTATGCCGGAAAAGGACGGATGAGGGCATCGACCATGGTCTGCGTATAACGTTCAAGGCTGTTGTACGAAACATGTAAGCTGGACTGCGCCCCGCTTTGATAACCAAGAGGTCCCATACGTAAAGACGTTGCTTCGGGTAAATACAAGGAATACTTATCGAAGGCGTCAAGGTCGTGTTCACGATTTCGGGTAAAGGATCTACCCACTGCCGGAGATGCCCCGAATAAATAAATCAGCAACCACGAATAACGTCGGAAGTTTCGTATCAGATGGAAGTACGATTGGTCTTGAAAACTTTGGTCAAGTTGTTGCCCTTTCGCCGCTGCAATCGCTGGCCAGAGGGGTTCAGGTAATGAGAAGTTGTAGTGAATTCCTGAAATGGTTTGCATCAACTTGCCGTATCGGTGACCTAGACCGTTCCGATACACGGTTTTGGCCCGCCCAATGTTCGAAGACCCATAGCGCCCTACGGGAATATCCGTTTCGTCATCGAGTATGCAAGGCATGCTCGCGACCCAAAGAAGCTCTTCCGCTATTTCTTCGTAGACGACCCGGTGGATGTCGGTTAGTTCGTCTATGCAACTATCAGCGGATTGGGATATCCCCGTGATGAGCTCTAGCTGTGCTTCCGAAAAGTCTGTGGTGATGAAGGGATGGCGCAGAGCGGATCCGAGTCCTTGGGGATGGGGCAAGAGCGACAATGCGCCAGTTGGAGATACCCGGAGACTTTCTTTCTCGATTCCTCGCCGAAGAACCCCGAGCCCTGGATTCCCATTAATTGCGGATATGCCCCTGTCGAATTCCTTCACGATTATGGGTCTTGTGTCAATCCGAGTCGCAAATCACATGAAAAGAGTCTTTTGCTCTCTTGGTTTTTATTCCTCTACGCAAAATTGCGGGTGGGTACGTGTCGAAGCTATCTCGGACCAGCGGCCGAGATTTTTACGTCAACATTAAACCTCGAAAAATTCTCACGAAATTTTGCAATCAAGTTGTCTGCGGCATCGTCATAGGCTTGCGGGTCAGACCATGCTTTTTTTGGATCCAGCAGATCCGAATCAATACCCTCGACTTCGGACGGGATCGTCAAATTAAGGCGCGAGAGTTCCGCAGTCGTTGCATTTTCAACCGATCGAGACTGGATCGCATGAATGATGGCTCTTGTAATGGGGATACCGAAACGTTCGCCAACCCCGTATCCACCTCCGCTCCAACCGGTGTTCACCAAGTACACTTTGGAGCCGTATGTCTCGATCCGTTTCATGAGCAGGTCGGCGTAAACGCTGGCTGGACGAGGGAAAAAAGCTGCTCCGAAACACGCCGAAAATGTGGCTGAATACGCCTCGGTCGAGCCCACGACCGTTGAACCCACCTGTGCTGTGTACCCAGACAAGAAATGATAGGCCGCCGCTTCCTTGCTTAGAATTGCGATCGGCGGCAAAACGCCGCTCACGTCACAGGTAAGAAAGATGATTGAATCGGGTTCGCCCGCTCGGTTCTCGATAACTCGTGCTTCGATGTTTGCACGCGGGTAACACGCACGCGTGTTTTCGGTAATCGAATCATCTGCATAATCCGGCTCGCGTGTTTCGGGATCAATTATGACGTTTTCGACGATGGCGCCGAAGCGTATCGCGTCGAAAATGACGGGTTCATGTACTCGTGTTAGGTCGATGCACTTGGCGTAGCACCCGCCTTCCAGGTTGAAGACCCCGCCAACACCCCATCCATGTTCGTCATCTCCGATCAACAAACACTCCGGATCGGCGGACAACGTCGTTTTACCGGTTCCCGAGAGTCCGAAAAAGAGCGTTACGCGATCTGAAGAGTCGATATTTGCCGAACAGTGCATCGGCAGGATGTCAACGTTGGGCAACAAGAAATTCTGCACTCCAAACATGGATTTTTTCATTTCGCCGGCGTAACGCATTCCAGCCAATAAAACTCGCCGTTGGGCGAAGTTAATCATCACTGTCGCGTCGCTGGCGGTGCCGTCACGAGAAGGCTCGCAGACGTATTGGGGTGCGTTAACGACTTCCCAGATTTCCTTTCCCTGCGGATTGAAGACACCCGGGCTGATGAATAGCGCGCGGCCGAATAGCGCGTGCCAGGCATATTCCGTCGTTACTCGTATTGGTAAATAGTGGTTCAGATCCTCGCCAACGTGGAGATTGTTGACGAAGGTATCGCGGTCAGCGAGGTGTAACTGCACGCGTGCCCAGAGCGCGTCAAAGGTGCTCTGTTCGACTGGAAGATTGATGGATCCCCAGTCGATCAGTTCTTCTGTCTCGGATTCTCGAACGATGAATCGATCCGTCTGTGATCGTCCGGTACGTTTCCCCGTCGATACGACGATCGCCCCGTTGGAAGCGAATTCTCCCTCACCTCGAGCGACGGCAAGTTCCGCAAGAACAGCTGAACTCAAGTCGACGTAAGTCGACATTTCGGTCGAGTTGTCAAAGTTCAGGGCCATCGGAACGCCAAAGCGTACAAGGCATGGACTATACACGAGCCCAAGGGTCGATTTCATGATCGAGCCCGTGGGTTTCGTTGAACATTTGAGAGCTCGACCCTCTCTCGTCGAATGCTTAAGGGTGGGAACCGATGAATCCCTCGGAGAGGATACTGAGATCGCGACTAGTGGGTGGGAGAAATTGTCAATCGGACTCGGTCTTGGATTTCAGACGCATTCGATGGCGTCGGTCTCGTTTACCAGGTTTGGACTTTGGCATACGCAATCCAGCGCGTTCCATCCGACGCTGTGCCGTGAGTGTGGCTCTGCGCTCGATAGACTCGGAGTTCTCTGCGTAGAGCTTTTGCGCAACCGTTGCAGGACCTCGTTGATCAGCCAGAGCAAGCACGGTGACCACGACTTCTTCGTTTCCCCGGGTAATCCGGAGATGATCGTCAATCCGCACGTCTCTGGATGGCTTGGCGCGTGCTCCGTTCACGTGCACTTTGCCGCCAGCAACGGCGATTTTCGCTTGGCTTCGGGTCTTAAAGAAACGGGCGGCCCAAAGCCAACGATCAATCCGAACGCGTATGAGTGGTTGAGGTTGGTCCGAAACTTTGCTCTCCATCAGGTCATGAGGTCTTCGAAGTCGTTGATGACGGGGTAACGCATGCCGCTTCTTGGCGGTTTACTTAGGTCAGGTCGTGCAATGGTCAACACATGCCCCACCCCGAATTTGGCTGCGGTATCTAGTACTTCTTCGTTGTCATCGACGAGCATTGTCCGTTGCGGGTCCGACAATTCTGAATCGAACAGTTTCCCCCAAAAGCCAAGGTCTTCTTTGGCGTGCCCGAATTGGTGGGCTGAATAGCACGCATCAACCTGGCATACCAAACCCGTCATTGTGTCTTTGATGCCGAGACTATTCGGGTGTGCATTGGTCGCGATAACGGACCTTCGTTGTTTTGCACGTATGTACTGAATGAACGCCCTGTCTCTTATACACATCTCCGAGCCCACGAGCCCGAGG
>CAXDSX010000104.1:0-8437 GCA_963992075.1 uncultured Pseudomonadales bacterium
ACCCTTACCGCCGAGCCATGCCCGATCCAGGTGTCGATGCACAACAAAGCCTTCGCGAGGTATTTGCCCGAACGCCCGACGAACCCTTGCCCGACTTGCGTGGATTTCCTAAAGAGCTTTTCGAATATGAATCGCCACCGGGTACTTATTTCGACGCCTTTCCGTTGCTCCTGATTTCTAACGCGTCGCTTCAAAGCTTGGCGGATCACTCCGATCAATCCAATTTTGACGTACGACGATTTCGACCCAACCTCCTACTCAACACCGATCAAACCGGATTTCCGGAGGAAGACTGGGCCGGGAGACTCGGTCGTGTCGGAACCGCAAAGTTGAAATTTGAGATGGCGTGTCCACGTTGCGTAATGACGACGCATGGTTTCGGCGATCTACCTAAAGATCCGCGAGTAATGAGAACTCTGGTCCAGGCAAATAAAGGCAATCTCGGCGTCTACGCCTCTGTTGTTGAAACCGGGGAGGTCAAGGTCGGGGACTCGTTGATCCTCGAATAACAAGAGAGACCAACCGGTTCATTCACACCCAGCAATTGGTTCGAGAAAGCCTACGCTGAATCCCAGTCATTAGGGGTATCGGCGCGGCGACACAAAAAACCACCGTAAAATTTTTGAGTCTCTACGCCGAAATTGGCAGACTCAGCGATTCATGGTTCGAGAGGTAGAAACTACGTGAGCCCTAACGGCAATACGTCTTCGAGGGAAAGTACAACCAGTAAACAAACGCCGCAGGTCGACGTCATCGTTGTTGGAGCTGGATTCGCTGGGATGTACATGATTCATCGTCTCCGCGAACTGGGCCTGTCGATCAGGGCTTTTGAAGCCGGCAGCGACGTCGGGGGGACCTGGTATTGGAATCGATACCCCGGAGCACGATGCGACGTTCCCAGCATCGAGTATTCGTTTTCGTTCGATAAGGAACTCGAGCAAGAATGGAACTGGTCCGAGGTAATGGCGTCCCAGGAAGAGATCCTCGTGTACGCCAACCACATCGCGGAGCGCCACGACATCCGCCGAGACATCACGTTCGATACGCGGGTCACCAAGATGGAGTTCGATGAAACCAGAGATAACTGGCTCGTCGAAACCGACGGTGGGGAAAGCTTGCGTACGCATTATTGCGTGATGGCAACTGGCTGCCTCTCTATGCCCAACAAACCACCCATTGCAGGTGACAAAGACTTCCAGGGAGAGGTCTATCACACCGGCACGTGGCCCAAAGAAGGCGCAGACTTCGTCGGCAAAACAGTCGGCATCATTGGGACCGGATCGTCCGGCGTCCAAGCCATTCCTGTAATCGCCGAAAGCGCCGAAAAGCTCGTCGTCTTCCAGCGAACTCCTGTTTACACGTTGCCAGCCTTCAATCGCCCTTTGTCGGATAAGTACCGGAACGAAGTCAAAGCCAGCTACGCTGACATTCGTAAGATGCAACGGGAATCACCCGTCGGAATATCCAGTTTCGGGGCACGCGCCGTTGCTCAAGTACCCGTCCCTAAGAAAATTGTGGAATTAAGCCCTGAGGAACGCCAAGCCGAGCTCGCTCGGACGGGTTTCTCAGGACTAAGAACCTACGCCGATGTTTTAACCGATTTATCAGCCAACGAGATCGCCTGCGATCTTTATCGGGAGAAAATTGAAGAGATTATCGACAACCCCGAAACTGCCGAAGGACTCAAACCACACGGCTACCCCATTGGCTGTAAACGTCAGGTTTTCGATTCTAACTACTACGCCACTTTCAATCGGGAGAACGTGACTCTGGTTGACCTTCGTAAGGGGGGCATCAAACGAATCACTGCCACCGGCGTCCAAACCGATCAAGGGCTATTCGATGTCGACGTGCTCGTTTATGCGACCGGGTTCGACGCCATGACCGGAGCCCTAAAGCGCATCGATATCCGCGGTCGAGGCGGCCGATGTCTTACGGACAAATGGGCGGATGGACCACGAGCGTACTTAGGGCTCCAAATGGCGGGGTTTCCTAACCTCTTCACCATCACGGGTCCCGGGAGTCCATCGGTGTTGAGCAATATGTTGGTCGCCATCGAGCAACACGTCGACTGGATCCGCGACTGCCTAGAACATTTGGAAGCCGAACGCATCGATACAATCGAACCTACGGTGGACGCCGAAGACCAATGGGTCGACCACGTTAACGAAGTCGGTCAAGGTACGATGTTCACGGCGCCGACCTGCAATTCTTGGTACCTCGGTGCCAATATTGTCGGAAAACCACGCGTCTTTATGCCGTACGTCGGAGGGATCCATCGTTACCGGGCTAAGTGCGAGGCGGTGGTCGCAAATGATTACGAGGGATTCAAACTCGATTAGAACCACGCCGCGATAGCGACGTATAAGCGCTTAAACAGATTCCCTAAAACCAGCGGAGCTCACGCCATTTCGAGAGCTCGCGAGCGAGGCCGATTAACCATCGTCTCTCCATACGTCGTTAACTCGTTTCACCCGAACGCGACCAAGGTTGGCGTCGCCGCCGATTGAGCGGAACACCAAAGGATCGATATGCGCGTCCGGCAAGTAACAGAAGCTCGCACTCAACTTCCCACCATCCAAGAAAAGTTCGACAGATGCCCGATCAATAAGCAAACGTACCGACAAACGGCCCGTTCCGGGCATCGGCACGTCGCGGTCCCGAAAGTTAACGATTCGTTGTCCGAAATCGAACGTCATGGGTACGCCACGAATCGTCATCACAACTTCGCTACCGTGCTCCGCTGAGAGGTCAAAAGCCATGTCAAATAATTCGCCAACAACGGGCATAGGCCTGGACTTTGCGTCGAGTCTGAAAGATTCGGGAATTTCCAGTGACGCTGTGATTAACTCAATTTCTTCCACTGGCCATCGGCACAGCGTCCAATCATCGTTACTGCCTCGTAAAGAGAGTTCGACTGGAAAACTCATCTGCTGATTGAACGGCATCTCCGGATACCGTCCTCCTGACATCCAAGAAATTTGAATGCGTCTCCCTCTCGGTGCGTTACTCCATGTTTGAGCAGCGTATCCATTGCTTCCGTATTCACAGGTTTGGACCTTGGAGCACGGAGCAAATACCTTACCGTCAAAATCTCCAACCAAGTAGGTACCGCTACCGCCCCAAAATACCCAACGTTCGATCCCCTCCTCATCTAGCAGAGGGAAAAAATCGGGACACTCGGAATCGTGTTCTAGGGAGATGTTCTGGATCCGCTCCCATCGTTTCGCATCAGTGGATCGCAGCAAACAATATCGATCGTCGGCCAAGTAAAGCGCCATGATCCAGCTCCGAGTCGGCGAGTGCCAGATCACCTTTGGGTCTCGATTGTGCGCTTCTATCCAAGGAACAATCGGGTTTTCATCGAACTTCAGCCACGTATCACCGCCGTCTGTACTGTAAGCAAGACACTGGGTGTAGGGTTTCGGGGGTTCAACGTGATTACCCGCAGCTGTGTAGAACGCCAACAGGGTTTCTTCGCCCAAAGTCGACGTATCCAGCTCGTCAACAACCGCAGAGCCCGAAAACATCGTTCCGAGCTCGTCCGGGTGCAGCGCATGCTCTACCTGGTCCCAATGCACGAGATCATCGCTCACCGCGTGCCCCCACGTCATGTTTCCCCATACTGTCGCTTCCGGGTTATGTTGAAAAAAGAGGTGCCAGCGCTCAGCGTGATAGACCAAGCCGTTGGGATCGTTATGCCAATTTTGACGAGCAGAGAAATGAAATCGAGGTCGGTGGACTTCGTCGTACACGGTCGTCCTTGTGCGGTATAGATCAACCGCATTGTATCTATTGAACTACCACCGCGATGCATCTGGCCTTGCACTGGAATTCAGACCGTGAGGAAATACTGTCAAACGAAAGGCAAGAGAATCCCGAATGAAACTCTACGACAGTACACTGGCTCCCAACCCTCGGCGAGTTCGCATGTTTATGGCAGAAAAAGGCGTCGACTACGAAAACATTCAAGTCGACATTATCAAGGGGGACAATCTCAACGAATCGTTTCTCTCGATCAATCCCCGTGGCCTTTTGCCGACACTCGTTTTGGATGACGGTACGGTCATCGATGAGACCGTCGCAATCTGTCGTTACATCGAGGAAATGCACCCAGAACCAGCACTCCTAGGCACGGATGCGATCAGCAAGGCAAATATAGAGGCTCGACAAAGACACATGGAATTTGATGGCCTTCTCGCCGCTGCAGATGCATTCCGAAATTCTTTCCCCGGTTTCTCATCCCGTGGGTTAGCCGGCAACGCAGGCTCAGTCGATGCGATTCCGGCCCTCGCAGAACGCGGAAAGAACGCCATGCTTCGTTTCTATGAATCGCTCAACGCAGCGCTCGATGACTCCGCATTCGTCGCGGGTGAAACATTCAGCATCGCCGACATCACGGCCTTGTGCACGATCGATTTTGCGGCAGGAGCTGCTCGCGTACCGATTCCAGATCAGTGCTCTAACGTTCAGCGGTGGCACGCCGACGTGTCTTCTCGGCCAAGTGCCGAAGCCTGAGCGGAACGTTTATATTGCAGACCTAACGAGTTGAGACTAGCCGCTAACGGATCCATATCGGTGACGTCCACGCCCGTTCCTGTAATGTGGCTGAATATCCAGTTCGGGGTGGGACCCCCGCTCGTATCGCATCCCAGGTCGACCAACGGCACGTCGGGTTTTCAATCACTCGCGCGTAGTAAAAGGACGGATTGGCATACTCGTAATCTGGATCCCTCCAAATCGCTGAAAGCTGCGCTGCACCCACTTTCGGCGTTGTCGAACACGTCGTTATGTCGACGCTAGCTCCGTTGTCAGGGCATCGATTTGTATCTGGATCGACCAGTCCACCGTCGGAACAGGCCACGTCATACACCTGCTCGTGCTTTGAACCATTTTCAAGCCAGCCTTTAACAATTTGAAGTCGTTGAAGGGGGGCGGCATTAGGATCCCGAATAGCAAAAACCAACAATTCTGGGGCCGCTCGCCGTCGTCGTAGCACACCTCCTTGCGGAACGCCTCGGGCATACGCAACTCGCGCGTAGTCGGAACGTGCCGTCATGTCATTCGGAAAGTTGTACCCCGCAAACATGCGAATGCGAATTCGGGGGCCACTTGTCGCAAACGTTTCCTTTCGAGTGAAAGCCGTAAAGATAGCGTCACGCGTGTTCTCGTCTGCCCACACTCCCGTCAGTCCGGACGCGCCGTAAAGCGTGCGGTAAACCTGTCGGTACGCGGGCATGCTCCCTTCGATTCGAACCGGAACCGACCCTCTCCGTTCCGGAATGGCGTCAAGCATTCCGACCTTGCCCGCGTAGGTCCTCTCATCAAAACGCGAACCCGAATTGTGGGTATCGGAAGCACCGACGATGCCAAACCGATACGGATTAACCCCAGTCCTGCGCTCTATCTGAAGGCCCGTCAGATACGCGTCTCGGACATAACTTCCGCGAGGTCGACTCGTGAGCCAAGTCGCAATCCGATAGGGAAAAATTTCAAAGTCAGCCCATTCGTCGTTCGGAGACAAAAATGGATGAGTTTCAGACGTGCCCTTGACTTGGGTAACCTCGACAAGAGGCTCGTTACGAACGCGCAACGAAGCGTACTCTGTGTCGACGGGAGTTCCATCCCACTTGACGTCTTGAAACATCCATCCATCGGACCCGTTCGAATTGTGCGGAATCGACAACAACCGCATCCCTTGCCCACGTTGTAGATCCATCCATCGCCAGAGATCCTCCGGGTTTGACGATTCAAGTCGACCAAAAATGTCGACCGGCACCTGTTCCGTGCCAAAAATAACGTTTCGGTGGAGATTTCCTGCATCTCGAAAGGACGTGTATTCGTATCCTATGAACGTCGTAAATTCTCCAGGCTCATAATGGCGCTCGGCGGCGTCAACGATGTGCTGCCATGCATCCCGCAGCTCCCGTCGCGTTACATTTTCTGCCGCGAAGGAACGAGCATCGGGGTGAGGCCTACCGCGATCGACCACGGTCGATTGGTCCAAAATGCCTAGTTGGGTCGCTGTGTTATGGAGGGGATGTTCTGGATTGCTTAGCGTCGTCAAGCCCCCCAGATATTCGGCATGATCCGTGACAGCATAGAAATCGAGTGGTCGATCAAGCTGCACCGCATAACCTTCTGGATGGCGTATTTCCGCACCACGAGCAAACCGGTATGCATCGTCCGGGGTTGTGCGAGTACCGAAGGCAAACGCATCCATCGAGAATCGAGTATGGACATGTAAATCGCCAAAGTACGCGTAGCGCTCGATCGCACCAATGTACGTCGTCAATCCGGCCGCTAGGCAAATGAGTAAAGATCTCACGGAGGTCCCTCCAAATTGTTGCCTCATCATCACATGCACCCCCGTTATACGACTCGAGTATCTATCCTAGGTGTGAACAGACAGCCGAGCACCGTTCAGTCCCATCAGCAAGTAAATTACCAGACCTTTTCCCAGTTCTGGCTTTCAACCGAGCGATACATCGCAAGAGCAGTGCGTAACTCGCCAAGAGAATATTCTGCTGAAGCCACAGGCGTTTTCGAGTCCAGGACCGCGCTGGCGAAATCCTCCAGCTCAAAACCGAAGCTATCGACCTTGCCTCGGAACGCGTCCATGACCGATACCCCTTCCGGGCCGTCTTCGTTGAATAGCATCAGGCGCCCATTTCGTCCGCGCTCAATGACGATTTCTCCAGTCGTCCCGGTGATTCGAAAGTCTTCGGTCGGAGCCATAGCGCCCGCGCTTAGAAGCGCGTGAAAAGATGCCGTGACCCCGGAATCAAAACGGATAAGCGCTTGTGCCCATGACTCCCCTTCCATCTTCGGGACATGGCTTCCCATCGAAGCGATCACTTCGCTCACGTCGCCCAGTAGTATTCGGAGCGGTCGTATCCAGTGCGCACCCCCGTCGATACAGATCCCTCCACCAGCGCGCACGAGTTTGAAACGCCAGGGCACACTATCTTCTTTTGTTGCCTTCGGAGGCAGCGGATCGTAAAAACACGCTCGTGCCATAACGACCTCGCCAATAAGACCGTCGTCGATCAGGTCTCGGGCACGTTTGATATCAGGCCAGTACTGCGCTTGTTCGGCGACCATGAAAACCGTTTTGGCGGCATTTGCAGCTTCCATAATCCGTTTGCACGCCGCCAAGTTAGGCGCCATCGGTTTCTCTAATAATACGTGCTTCCCTGCTTTAAACGCTTCGATGGCAGCCTCTTCATGCAGGTCGTGCGGCAGCATCAGATCGACCGCGTCGAAGGACCCTTTCGCGAGCGCTTCACTCAGCGAGGAATACGCAACGGCACCGGTTTGCTCAGACATCGACGCAGCGTTATCGGGGTCAGAGTCAACCACCGCAGTAACTTTAATCCGAGAGGCACGGTTGCGTATGCCACGCCAATGGGCGCGCGCAATGTTGCCACAACCAACCATCGCCATCGTTAAGACGTCCGTTTGAACCATGCCAGCACTCCTTCTTTCATTTTCAACAAATACCCAAGCGTATCGTCATCCCTTCATCCAAGCTCTATTCCCTGGGGTTTTTAGGTGGATTAACCTCAATTGGTCAGTCGTTAATCTCTTTCTCACCGTCTACGTACACTTGATTTATCCCCCCTTGATCAAAGAATCTCTGCATCACCTGAATCTGGAGACAATTCAATGGCTGATTACGACAACATTCTGACTGATCACGTCGGTACCGACGGACGCGTAGGACGTATCACGCTTAACCGTCCCGAGAAACTCAATGCCCTTTCAACCGACCTGCTATTCGAGTTGAACGAAGCATTACATGACATGGAGGCCGAGCACGAAACGCGGGTGATCATTGTTCGCGGTGCCGGGCGAGCTTTCTGCGCCGGTTATGACTTAACCCCATCGCCAGGCGGCAAACAGAAGCGTTCGTACAAATCCGTGGACGACAAGAGGCGAACTCTCGTCATGGGCATACGCACTAGCATGCAACAGATTACGGACATCCAGATGTATTTCTGGAATATGGCAAAAGTGACGATTGCTCAAATACATGGCTACGCGGTCGCAGGCGGGTGCGAACTGTCGATGATGGCCGATTTGGTCGTTGCAGCAAGCGACGCCCAACTAGGTCACCCGGGTCATCGAGGACTTGGGGTCGCGAGAAATGGGGTTATATGGCCGCTGGTTATCGGCATGCGCAAAGCTAAAGAACTCGCCTACACCGGGGAAAACGTTACTGCAGTGGAAGCCGAGGCAATGGGCATGATCAATTACGCGTGGCCGAAAGAAGAGCTCGAGGAACGTACCGTTGCGTTTGCCGATCGGATCGCCATTATGTCGTCGGACCATCTCGGCGCTCTCAAAGTCAACATGAATCGTTTTTATGAAAACATGGGAATCTACTCCTCGGTACGCAGTAGCACCGACCACGACGCGATGGGCCAATTCACCG
>CAXDSX010000105.1:0-8406 GCA_963992075.1 uncultured Pseudomonadales bacterium
TTTCATCGCTTGCGGTAGGATCTCCGTAGCGAAGATTTTCCTCGATAGAGCCCGCGAGCAAGACAGCGTCTTGCGGAACATAGGCCATGTTTCTTCGCAGGTCATCGAGACGAAACTCTCGAATCGACTCCCCTCCAAACAAGACGGAACCTTGGGTTACGTCGTAGAAGCGCTGTGCCAGCTCCAAAACGGTTGACTTGCCGGCCCCCGAAGGCCCAACCAGCGCTACCATTTCGCCATCCGAAACCTTAAAGCTGACGTCAGATAAAACGTCGACATCCGTGCGCCTCGGGTAGGCAAAGTAAACACCGTCAAATTCCAACGTCCCTATCGAAACTGACCCCACTCCTACTTCGGGCTCCCCGAGTTCAGAACGTGCGTTAAGTAATTCGACCAGTCGCTCTGTTGCACCCGCCGCACGCTGCAGTTCACCGTATATTTCACTCATCGCTCCCACGGACGCCGCTACGATCACCGCATAAAAGATAAACGCCATTAGTTCGCCCGCGGACGTTCGTCCCGTTAGCACTTCCTGACCCCCGATCCAAAGCATCACCGCAATAGCCACTAGTACCAGCACCATAACCGTCACGATTAGCCATGCGCGTTGTCGAATTCGTGCAACGGCAACGTGAAATGCCTCATCCACATGCTGTGAGAACCTAGCGATGTCTACCCGTTGGTGGTTGAACGCATGGACCAATTTGATCTGTCGTAGCGACTCCCCAGCATAGACGCCGACCTCGGCGAGGGTGTCTTGACTTGAGCGGGAAAGGCGGCGAACGCGCCGGCCAAAGAGAACAATTGGCAATACGACCAAGGGAGCACAAACCAGAACCAACATAGACAGCCACGCATTCGTGACAACCAACAGCCCAATGCCACCGAAAAACATCAGCAAATTTCGTAGAGCAATGGAGACGGACGAGCCGATAACTGTCTGCAACAGCGTCGTGTCCGTAGTAATGCGTGACTGTATTTCGGAAGACGGGTTAGTTTCAAAAAACCCTGGGTGTAGCCGTATCAGATGCGCGTATACGGCAACCCGAATATCGGCGCTCACCCGTTCACCGATCCAAGAAACAAAGTAGTACCGGACATACGTTCCGACCGCCAAGATCATGATAATCGCCGACAGAAGACTGATATTCATTTTCAACAGCTCTGGTGAATTCGCCTGAAAACCCTGATCAATAATGAGGCGTAGTCCCTGTCCGAAAGCTAACGTAACCGACGCGGTGAGCATCAAGGCAAAAGACGCAGCAACCACCCGCCACCGATAAGGTTTCAAAAAATCGAGCGCAGGCCTTAACCCCCTAAGATTTTGACGAGACTGCAGTTCTAGACCGTCAACCATGACGAGATTATGACGAGACGAAGACGATGCATCATAACGAAACACTCTCCGGGAACAACTGCGATTGAAAAAACAACGCGTTCCTGCTGAACTCCAGGCATGGCACTTGAAACCATCGAAATTGATTCTGCAGAAACCCCTTCTGGAACCGTCATTTGGCTACACGGCCTTGGTGCCGATGGCCATGACTTTGAACCTATCGTGCCCGAGTTAAAGTTAGACGTTCCCATCCGTTTCGTATTCCCCCATGCGCCAAAGCGCTCCGTATCCATTAACGGCGGTATGGAAATGCGGGCTTGGTACGACATTGATCCAGGTTCGCCGCTTTCTGGCACCGAGGATATTCGTCAATCAGCCGCCGCGGTTCAGGAGCTTGTAGAGGCCGAAAATCGTAAAGGTATGCCCACCAACCGAATCGTTCTCGCGGGATTTTCGCAGGGCGGCGTCATTGCCTTCCATTTAGGTCTACGGTCTGAACATCGATTCGCCGGGTTAATGGCATTATCAACATACGTTCATGACCACGAGCATGTTGGTAACGAGGTCAGTTTCGCCAGTATAGATACTCCGATTTTCATGGCGCATGGAATCGCCGATCCGATGATTCCCATCACTCGAGCGGTAACTTCACGAGAAGCTCTAACAGCCCTCAACTACCAGGTCGATTGGCACGAATACGGCATGGGACATCATGTCTGCCCTGAAGAACTCGTCGACATCAAGGGGTTTCTGGAGCACGTACTTACTTGAGGCTTGAAACCGACGCTGCCACCAAGACGGAATGGCTCACGGCGGTACTCTCCGATTTCGACGCATTCTTGCAGGACCATGCATCAGCAGAGAAAAAAGCGTCGGGTATGGCCCTCAATATCGCGTCGCATTATCCCGACCAACCCACAATCCTGAGAGCAATGTGTGATCTTGCGGTAGAAGAACTGACCCACTACAGAGAAGTCGTGAAACTTCTCATTAACCGGGGCTTACAACCAGGACCGGATCGTCGAGATACCTACATTCGTGCCCTCAATCAAGAAATCCGTAGAGGCTCAAAAGCTTTCCTCATCGACCGCCTTTTGATCGCTGCGATCGTCGAATATCGAGGGAACGAACGTTTCAACTTAATCGCCCAAGCAGCCTCGGACCCGAACCTGCGACGTTTTTACGAGAGCATTGCAGAGAGTGAAGCGCGTCACTTCGAATTATTCTTGAAACTGGCCAGCTCCGTGGGTGGTACACAAGCCCGTCTTGACGCACTTCTTGAAGCGGAAGCTCGTATATTGAATAACCTGCCGCTGAGAGCCGCGCTCCACTAACCGCTTGAAACATACAATCGATCAATACCTCGACCACTATGCCGAGCCAGAGGCCAAGAATCGGCAACCGTTGAACAGACCATTTGGTCATGTTGTGGTGATCCCCGCGTACGACGAGCCGCTCGAATTCGCGCAGGCAATGCTCAGCTCGCTCGGATCGGACGTCCTGATGATCGTCGTGGTCAACGTTCCCGATCACATTGATCCGCAAAGTCCAATGTATCGGCGCTCGAAAACGCTACTTCAACAGCTTGACGCGCCGAATCTCCTGGCCGTGGACCGAGTCAATCGACCCATCCCGAAAAACCAAGGGGTCGGTCTCGCGAGGAAAATAGGAGCCGACATGGCGCTCGGTTATATCCGCGATGGCATGATCGTCGAACCCTACATCTATTCAGTCGACGCCGATGTAGAGCTACCCAATGGATACATCCCCGCGATGCCAAGGGCCGACGGGACGTATCTCTACTCGTACCGCCACGTGTCGACGGACCCAGAGGTGCTCCGGCGAGCCCAGCTCTACGAACTTCACATGCGCTATTACGTAGCCGGGTTACGGTTAGCAGGCTCGCCCTATGCATTCCACACGCTTGGTAGCACCATTAGTGTATCGGCCATAGCTTACGCTCAGGTTCGCGGGTTTCCGCGACGAGATGCGGCAGAAGATTTCTATTTCCTAAACAAATTAAGCAAGGTGTCGAAGATCCATCTGATGGGATCGCCTGAAATCATAATCAACGCACGCGCATCTCATCGGGTACCGTTCGGAACAGGTCCGTCCATAGCCTCGATTACTGAACCAGACGCGTGTTACTTAAGTTATAACCCTCACTCGTTCGAGTTGCTTCGCGAAGTCGTTGATGCCATCTCCACTGACAACGAGGGCTCGCTCGTGGGGGCCTCTGCGATAACCATGAAACAGTTGGGCTATTTTGATTTCGTCTCCCGAAATCCAAGTATTCGTCAGCGTCACGAATGGTTTGACGGGTTCAAAACGCTTCGTTTCATCCATCTAATGCGCAACGTTTTACCAGACGTTCCCCTCGTAGAGGGCATTACCCATCAATGGCCAGAGCTACCTCCCGATCGAATTGACTTGATCGGCAAACTACGCCAAGAAGATCGAAAGCCGAGGTTGTTAGGCATTCCCAACCTCTATCGCTGATATCAGGAACTCACTGACGTTTTTGTTTCTGCAAGCCAACCTACGTCTCGATTGAACCCAAGATCCGCAGGTGAAAACGCATTGGTAACCGATAGCAACTAAGAACGGATGCTAAATCGATCACCTCGAATAGCGCCGGTTCCGCGCAACGCCTCGGCAACGCGCGATGCCTGGTAGAATGCACGCTCGCAAGGCTTCTGAGCAGATATCGTGTCCGCGAGTGCTAGGATATTCATTGATGGCCAAGCAGGCAGCACTGGGCTTGAGGTTACCGAGCGCCTCACGGCCAGAGACGACATCGAACTCTTAAGCATCGACAACGAACAGCGCAAACGACCCGAAGCAAGGCGCGATTGTTTTGAATCGGCTGACGTGGTCGTGCTATGTCTTCCAGACGAAGCGGCACAGGAAGCCGTAACGCTTTCGGAGAAAACGCGGTTTATCGACGCGAGTACCGCCCATCGCGTCCACGATGGGTGGGTATACGGCCTTCCTGAACTTTCGAAAGGTCAAAGGGACAGCATTCGAGACTCTAGGCGAGTTTCCAATCCTGGCTGTTACGCAACGGGGTTCTTGCTGAGTATCCGGCCACTCGTGGACGAAAAGATCGTTTCAACAAACGCCTTGATTCGAACCCACGCGCTATCGGGCTACTCGGGTGGCGGAAGGCAACTGATTGAGAAGTACTCGCGTAATACTGGAATCGAACAACCCACGCGGCCATACGCATTCAATTTAAACCACAAACACCTCCCCGAAATGCAGCACTATGCTGGCCTGGACCGCGCCCCTTTCTTTATGCCCACCGTCGGAAATTTTTATCGGGGTATGTTGGTCCAGACACCCTTCTTCTTAGACGAACTCGATCGTTCGGTTCGTCCGGCCGATTTCGTAGAAATTTTCCAAAACCGCTATGCCGATGAACCGTTTGTGCGAGTCCTTGCGACGCCCTTCGATGACGAACTCGACGAAGGCTTTCTTTCGCCCACCGCATGTAACGGCAGTAACGGTATCGACATCATGGTGTTTGGACATGAGCAACAGGTCCTCGTTGTCGCTCGATTGGATAACCTTGGGAAAGGTGCAGCTGGAGCTGTTGTCCAGAACCTTAATCTTATGTTGGGTCGCGACGAAAGCTCTGGCATTTCCGAATGAGCAAGACTTCGGTTAACCACGAGAGCGTCGGAGTTCTCGAATCACGGTTGGAAGCTCTCCGGCAACATTCGCTCAACTTGGACCTTACCCGGGGAAAGCCATCGCCCGAGCAGCTAGCCCTTTCCGACTCACTAGACGGCATCCTTGACGGCGATTACCGGCTCGAGAATGGTACTGACGCGAGAAATTACGGTGGATTACGCGGCATTCCGGAAGCGCGTCGACTCGGCGCTCAGCTGCTTGAGACGGATCCCGAAAACATCATCGTGTGCGGTAATTCGAGCTTACAAGCCATGCAGCTGGTGATGGACACGGCGATGAACTACGGGCTTTTCCACGAGCGCTACAGTGAGTTGGGTTCAACACGTGCGGTTGTACCCGTGCCTGGGTATGACCGCCATTTCACGCTAACCGAATCGTTCGGCATCGAAATGATCTCTGTACCGATGACCGCGACGGGCCCCGATATGGATGCCCTAGAAGAGGTCATTGGTTCGGACACCCAATGTCGGTTTCTTTGGTGCGTACCTAAATATTCCAATCCGACTGGATGTGTTTACGACCCGGATACGGTCAACAGAATAGCAGCTCTGCCAAGCAAAGCCCCTGGACCTTTGCTCGTCCTCTGGGACAACGCCTACGCCACCCACGACCTCGATTTCCCGAAAAAAGAACTCGCTCCAATACTTACGTTTGCTCGTGACCATCGAACAGAAGACAGCATCATCATGTTTGCATCGACTTCCAAGATCACGTTCGCGGGCGGCGGAATCGCATTTATCGGCGGCTCAGAGAACACATTAAAGGCGATTGAAGCGAGACTTGAAGTTATGACAATCGGGCCGGATAAAGTGAACCAACTACGTCACGCCAAATTCTTAAACGGCCGTCTGGAAGACCACATGGCCGCCCACGCTCGAATCCTTAAGCCCAAATTCGAAGCGCTGGAGCGCTGCCTTCAACAGCAACTAGGAAATCGCGGCCTTGCAACATGGACTCGTCCTGAAGGCGGTTACTTCGTGGCACTCTCAACGCCCCCTGGTTTTGCACACCGGGTGGTTACCATGGCAGCATCGGCCGGCGTTGCTCTAACGCCGGCAGGTGCAACGTTCCCGTACGGCCACGATCCCGAGGACTCGGTCATCCGCATTGCTCCCACGTTTGCTTCGACCAGTGAAATCGAAACAGCGATCGAAGTTCTTGCCGTTTGTCTCGAATTGTCCATACGTACAGGTTCTTGATGCACATGCGCGACAACGAAGAAACGCTAACATTCGCCGAATTTGCACTCCCGCCTGCAATCACGGCGGCCACCGACGATCTCGGCTTCACCCATTGCACCCCGATACAAAGCGCGGTGCTGCCTTACAGCCTCTCCGATTACGACGTTACCGGGCAGGCTCAAACAGGCACCGGTAAAACCGCAGCGTTCCTGATCACGATTCTCACGCAACAGATCGAATTCCCCGGCGACGCATCGAGACCCCCTGGAGCCCCAAGAGCGCTAGTACTCGCCCCGACGAGGGAACTTGCGTTGCAAATCGAAGAGGATGCTCGCGATCTATCGAGCCACATGAGTGCCCACGTGGTCGCCGTGGTGGGAGGAATGGATCTCGATAGGCAGCAACAACAACTCGAGAAACGTCCCGTCGACATTCTCGTCGCAACGCCCGGACGACTGATCGATTTCTGCAACCGGCGAGTGATCAGCCTGCGCAAAGTCGAAATACTGGTCATTGACGAAGCCGACCGGATGCTTGATATGGGGTTTATCCCCGACGTTCGTCGCATCGTTTATCAAACACCCAAGAAACGTGATCGCCAAACACTCTTTTTCAGCGCCACGTTCAATGACGACGTGATGAATTTGGCAGATCAGTGGACTGTCGACCCCATGCACGTCGTGACCCAACCTGAGCAGGTCGCCGTCGACTCCGTCGACCAACGTTTCTGGCACACGGCCAAAGCCGACAAAGCAGGGACGCTCGTACAATTTATTCAGCACAAGAAACCCTCCCACACCCTCGTATTCGTCAATCGAAGGGATCAGGCCAGACATCTGGTGTCGCACCTAAGTCGCGAGGGCATCCAGTGCGAAGGATTAGCCGGAGATATCCCGCAGCGTAAACGATTGGCAACGCTCAATCGATTTAAAGAAGGCAAAACCAATCTCGTCGTGGCAACCGACGTCGCGGGCCGAGGCATACATGTCGAGGGGATCAGTCACGTCATCAATTTTGACCTACCCGAAGACGCTGAAGACTACGTCCATCGTATTGGTCGTACCGGTCGAGCTGGGGCATCGGGCATATCTATCAGCTTCGTTTCCGAAGACGATGCCTTTAACCTACCCGCGATCGAGGAGTTCATCGGAACAAACATCGTTTGCACGCACCCCGATCTATAAGACAAGGCCGCGCTTTCCGACCACGTTCGTTTTAGGCAAACTCGCGTCATGAGCCAACCCACTCCGATCGCAATCGTGCAAATGTGCGCAACCGCCGACGTTGAAGCGAATCTTGAAACCACACGCAAGCTCGCAGATGCGGCTGCGAATGCGGGAGCCCGCGCGGTGTTCCTGCCGGAGGCGTTCGCTTACATCGGTTCGGATCGCGACCGCCAACCCTGGCTGGAGAACTTGCCAACGGGTGGGCCCATTTTGCGGACGTGCCGAGAAATAGCCCAAACCCATCGAATCGACGTCGTGGCAGGTGGTTTCCCCGAACGCGCAGGTGACGACCGCTCCTACAATACTTGCATACACATCGACCCAGAAGGCGTTCTAGCCGCACGGTATCGAAAAATTCACCTCTTCGACGTCGACTTGGCTGACGGAACGCGTCTACTCGAATCAAAAACCACCGTCCCAGGCGATGAAGCAGTCACCACACAAATGCCATTTGGGACCTTGGGCCTCAGTGTTTGTTATGACGTTCGATTCCCCAGGCTTTACCAAGATCTGGTGAATGCTGGCGCTATTGCCTTAACTGTTCCAAGCGCTTTCACCAAGACGACGGGCCAAGATCATTGGCATGTGTTGTTACGGGCGCGTGCCATCGAATGCCAGGCTTACGTGATAGCTCCTGCACAGCACGGCTCGCACGGTCATCGCAATCGCCAATCGTTTGGACACGCCCTTGTTGTGGACCCGTGGGGTCGAATCGTCGCTGAGTGCGATAGCGGTGACGGTTTCGCGATAGCGTCCATCGATCCCGCGGAAGTCGAGCGGGTCCGACGCGAACTACCCAGCCTAGCAAATCGTCGAACATGGCATTGAACGAGAGCGCTCAACGTTCAATCAGCCCTTTACTGGCGATCGCCGCGATCGTGATCGTCATCGCTGGAATCAAAGCAGCAGAAGACATCGTCTGTCTCTTATACACATCTGACGCTGCCGACGAATAGAGAGGTGTAGA
>CAXDSX010000106.1:0-8275 GCA_963992075.1 uncultured Pseudomonadales bacterium
TTTCAAGCAGAAGACGGCATACGAGATCAGCCTCGGTCTCGTGGGCTCGGAGATGTGTATAAGAGACAGCCGTTATCGTATTCCGCTTGACGCAAGGCGGTGTCGCCAATCCTTTCGGGCACCTGCCACTCATCAACATGTTCGTTGGACCTATCGATGATGTGTTGAATCGAATCGAGCGAGTGCTCGTCAAGTTTCATGCCGGGCGCTTCGTCTTCACCGCCTCCCGCTCGAAACTCAAGCAGCTCGACCCCTGCGGGTCCCGCCGTGTACTTGTACGGCATTCCATTAGGAACAAAGAAACCTGAACCGGGTCCCAAACGTCGTCTGCCGAGGATCACTTCGCCGGCCACGACGTAGTAAAGGCAGTCCCCATACTTGGGGTGACTGTGACGAAACAAGGGGAAGTTAGGCCCGAACCAGACGTGAACTAAATTCATGCCTCCTTCGGTTTGTTGGGCGAAGAGTGGGGTTGTACTAGCGCCCGGGGTCGCTGCTTTAATCATCTCGCCAATCTTTTGCCGGACTGGCTCCTCACCAAATTCTTCGGCCAGGGCACCGTATTCAAAGCCATCCGCGGCCCGGTCCACGTTAACCGCCTCAGATGGGTAAGGGGCGTTGATCGGCGGATTCTCAAAGATTTCAAAGGGGCCACGAGCCGAGACGTAGCCCTTCGGGTCGTCGGCTATCTCTGCGTTCTCTGACATGTGCTTCTCCATTGGTCTATACCATTGAGGATACGTCAGTCGCCGCTAAATAACATTTTCCGGTTGTTCGAAGGTTCTAATTCGCCGCGCTGAGGTTAGCTGCCGGTTTCGATTGGCATCGATTTATCCCTTGCCCATTCCGACATGGAACCGTCGTAAACGGCTACCTGTTCTTGCCCAACGAGCAGACAAGCGAAAGCGTTAATGGTTGCCGCGATCCCGCCGCCGCAATAAGCGATCACTTTGGACGATTTGAGTAGGCCTTTGTCGGCCAAGACTACCTTGAGTTCTTCACTTTGACGGAAATAACCGTCGTCGAGTAGATCGTCGTAAAAGACGTTGATACTTCCAGCGATGTGTCCTGGGCGTCCATACGAGATTGAAGATTCTCAGAATGCATTGCCGGTGCTAGGGCGTTGACGGTACAAACGGCGTCATCACCGATGGCGTTGAAGACGCCGGCTTTGTCGGTAAATCGATCGGCTTTTGTGTCAACGGTGAATGATCCGTTGGGGTAGTCGGTCGCTTGATTCGACACGTCGAAATCGCTTGCGACCCAAGCGCTAAATCCTCCATTCAGAATACGCACGTTGGAATGGCCACAGTAGTGCAAGAGCCACCATGCTCTAGTCGCCCACATCATGTTGTCGGTGCTGTAAACCACAACCTCGCTTTCGTTGTCGATGCCGAGGTTACGAAACAGCGATTCGAGTTGAGCCGAGTTTGGTAGGCTGAATCCGAGGCCCGTGGTGGTGTCGGATGCTGCATCGATGAGGTCAAGAAACATAGCGCCTGGTATATGCCCCGCCTGAAATTTTTGCTCACCGCTCTCGGCTCGGTAAGGGCCGTTCTCCGACGGTCTTAAGGAGACGGTTGCGTCGTAAATGCGAAGATTGGGGTCGTCAAGTCGAGCTTCAAGTTCAGTTGACGAAATCAAGTACTCGGGGTGTTGGTAGGGCATGGAGGAAGCTCCTTCAGGCTATCTAACAAGTGGTCTGTAACGGATCGAGATCCTAGCCGACATCAAAACTATCTGAGTCCGAGTGAAGCCGTGACTTGTACTCATCCATGGTGTGTGGCCATTGGGTCACGATAAACCCGCCGTGGCCGCGGTAATAGCCGCCGCAGTCCCCGTGCCAGACGTCAACGTTTTTGAGATCGCGCTGCAGGTCGTCATTGTATTGAGCCATCTTGGCTGGCCTCAGGGCCATCCATTGCAACGCGTTTTCGTCCATGAATTGTATTTGGCGCAAGATGTAGCCGACTTGATGCTCGATCATCTCGAGGATCGAGCCGTTGTTTGTGTTTGGGCCATAGAGCATGAATAGATTCGGAAAATTCGCGGTGGTGATGCCGAGATACGCTTGCGCGCCGTCGCGCCACGCATCGTGAATACTCATGCCGTTACGACCGTAAACATCGACGCAAGAGAGGTAACGCGTGGTCTGAAACCCTGTTGCGAAAATGACGGTGTCGACCACGGTCGATTCGTTTCCGGCATGCACCGTGTCTCGACTCATTCGATCGACACCCTGGTTAATCAGTTGAACGTTGGGACGATTGAACACCGGGTAGTAAAGGTTTGACGCCAGTGGCCGTCGACATCCGTATGCCATCGAAGGCGTCAGGTTGTTGCGGGTGTCTGGATCTTCTACCACGGAGAGATTCTTTCGCCCGGCGTCTTCGGCATTGGTGAGAATCTCGCGGTTAGAGAACGTAATAAAACCTTCTAGGCCTTCACGGATTTTGGCCCGGCGCGAGGGTACCGCAACATCACTCTCGATAAATTCGGCAAGTTGTTCTTGGGAAAATGCGTCGTCTTCTTTCGGCATTACCCACTGAGGTCGTCTTTGGTAGACCGTGAGGTGCGCGACGGCGTCAACGATCTCGGGAATCGTCTGAACTGCACTTGCGGCGCTACCGATCACGGCAACCCGTTCGCCACTCAGATCGTGTCCGTCCTTCCAAGCGCCCGTGTGGAACATGGTCCCCTGAAAGGTATCGATGCCCGGGATGTCGGGGTATTGGAGTTCAGTGAACATGCCAACCGCGCTGATCAGGATGTCTGACTCCACCGCCGTGCCGTCGTCGAGCGAAAGCTCCCACGTGTTGCTACTGTCAATCCACCGAGCAGTGTCGACTTCCTTGGCAAGATGTATGTACGGTGCGAGCTCGTATTTCTTGACGCAGTGACGCATGTACTCAAGTATTTCGGGTTGTCGGGCGTAAGGGCGGGACCAATCTTTTTTGGGTTCGAAGCTGAAGGAATAGAGGTGGGATGGGACATCGCACTCAGCACCCGGGTAGCGGTTGTGCCACCAGGTACCTCCAATGCCGCTAGCTTTTTCAAGGATGATGAAATCCTTGATGCCTTCTTTCAACAATTGGATACCTGTACAGATACCGCCGGGACCGGCGCCGATGATTGCAATGCGTTTCCGAAGCCGGTTTTCATTCCCCACCCGATACCTCCCTAGGCTGAGCCAGGTCGGATTATAGCGTTCGGACGAAACATGCCTAGGAGCGGTGCTGACAATAGTTTTCACCTGAAATGAACCAAATGAATGGACGATCTGTGCGGTGAATCGATATGCTCAAGCAGACTGAATGGCTATTCGTATATGCCAATCGCTAATGACCTAAACATCGATCTTGGCGTCCAGCAGCCCGTGCCGCCGCCAAGAGATCCTGAAGCGGCGTTTGGTACTAAAGAGCCGCCTGGGATGCTGCCGCGTCCTTCTCTACCCGACACCGATCCAACAGGGGCGGAAACGCTTGGCCTCTCCAAAGACGAAGCGACCCAATTTCGGGAACAAGGGTTTGTGATCAAACGAGGCTTGATTGACGATCGCACGTTCCGACCGATCCTCGACCTCTGGTGGATTCAACCTCCGGTCACCGAAGCCAATGTTGTGCGCGTTGATCCTGATTCATGGGTAGCCCCCGGCGATCGTTGGCCAGAAGAAAATCGCTGGGGACTTGCCAAGAATTGGATGGGTCGCAGCCCCTGGCCCACGCCTGAAGACGAGAGGCGCGGAGCCGCAGTTGGCGAGCGAGTGGGTCGTTTGCCGCACAAGTTGACTCGGGATCTAAGCAACGATGTATGGCGTTGGCATGGGATCGGTCATGACCCAGCCTTTGTTGCAGCGACATCGGCCCATCCCAACGTCTTGCACATGGCGGAAGCGCTCATGGGTGGACCGGTTAAGCGCCCGCACCGTAATCGCGGCATATACGCCATATTCCCGCGCGACCCGACGGGTCCCGTTTCCACACTCGGACCGCATATGGATCAGAGCATGACCGAGATGATCGTGATCACTTACTTAGAAGATGTTGAACCGGGGTCCGGTGGGTACACCTTTTATCCAACGTCGCCGCAGTTGTTGTACCCAACCTCCGAACAAGCTTTGAATTGGGTCGCCACGGATAGATCGAAAGACGTAATGGATCACGTGAAAACGAGTGTTCAGCCGATCGAGTTCACGGGTAAAGCGGGCGATGTATTGTTTTGTCACGGTTGGATGGTCCATTCCGCAGGTATTCACGAGAGCGACAAGATCCGCATGGCCGTTGTGCAAGATTTCAATAAGGTGCGACCAAGAAGTCACATGCGATGGACGGCGGCGGGTAAGCATGGTGCTGACCGAGTCAGTTGCGACATGAACGGTGTCTTTGCCGTTCCGGTCGACGGCGACGACGATCCGGCGGATGGCGATCGCGAGGTCACCAATCAGTGGATCATGGATTCCAACGAATTTGTGCAATCTCGTCATTCGCCCTTAGACGATATGTTTGCCGAGTGGAATTTGGGGCGACGCGGTGTTCAGGGACATGTCGTTGATGAACCGGCGTGGTGGGAGAAATACGACCTGCCTCTACTACCGACCGGTAAAGTTCCCCGTGGCGGTGGCGGTATGCCGGCTGTTCCCCTCGATAAAATCGCACGGTACCAGGGTGACGGTCGATGGAAGGTTGATTCGCTCGCAAATGATTGGATGCACTAACTCATCGATTTCAGTCCATGTTTTGACCAATCGGGATGGTCTGGAATTGAGTTGATTTCGTACTTGCATCAACCGTTCGCATCTTGTGATGGGGCGTAAACCGCGACCAACAAACCTTGTGTTCGCTAATGCGAAATAATTTTCATGTTGGTTTTTTTGCGGTCACGACGAACTGAGGCAGTGCAAATAAATAAGATCCGTCCCCCACGGCTCGTTCGGCGGTTTCGATCAGTTCGTCGGCTTCTTCCGGCCCCAACGTATTAAAAACACCGATATACCTGCGCATGTTCCGCAGTACAGAGAGGCCACCGCCGGTAGTATCTAGTGACGCCTCAATGGTTGCGGATTCGACCTCGAACCCAGTTGTCCTGATGAGCTGAACGAGTTTGCGCCCGATGTGGGGTTCTTTGAACGCGACGGAAGCGGCTTTGAAGAAGCGATCCACCACGGCTTTCCCCCAAGGTTCGACGACCACGAACCCCCAGTCGCTGTCGAGAACATGGATGCGACCGCCAGGGGCGAGCACACGGTACATTTCGGCAAGGGTTGCATGGATATCCGGCACATACTCCAGCACATTTTTTGCCAACACCCGATCCATACTCGCCGTGCTGAACGGTAATATGTGATCGGAGAGGTGATGGAAACTGATGTTTCCCTGGCCGGTCGCTCTTTGGGTCGCATCGCTGACGAATCGAGCGTTGATGTCTACGCCGTAGACTTGGCCTTCTTCACCAACCATGTCTGCAAGCGCAAGAGCCAAGAAGCCCGGACCGCAGCCAAAATCAAGAATGCGGTGCCCCGGTTCGATCAATGCAGGAGCGAGCTGTTGGCGTTGGGATTCGCGCCACTGAAACATGCGTTCGTAACGATCGATACGATCCTCTTCTATGTCGATCCAGTGATCCGTGAAGTAGGTGTCGATGTCCATCTAGGCGCGCGGGGTTATTGTTCTTTGTAGGGTCCGGTCGATGTGACGCTACCTGTCGGAGTTGAATTGACCCAAATCCTCACAGACTAAATTCCCAAATCCAGCGTGTTGTAATCTTTGATGACGCTTTCGCGGGTATGTTCGTTCCAGCGAAATTCGTCCTCTAGACCCAAGAAAGGTTGGTAGCGATAGGGGTTTTCCTCTGGAAAACGCTGGTGACGCGCGTCGATGGCGACCGCAATCACGCTTGAGCGCCGATGGATCCGTTGCTCGTCGTAGACAATGTCTTCGCCAGAACCTAGAACGCTGGTAGCGCCTAATACCGATGAACGCCGGTGAAATCCAAATGTCAGCGAAACACGCTGGTCCGGAGATGTATTCGCAAACGAGCAGTGCAGCGTCTGACGGTTCACCACAGTGACGTCGCCGGGTTGACAGAACAGGGGTATCGCATCCGGAAGGCGCTCGGACCCGTCGTTGTCATCCACCATGGCTCGAATGTCGACGCGGCCAGCTTTATGCGTGCCGGGTACTACCCAAAGGCAGTTACCAGGCGTACTCGGATAGAGCTGAACTTGAAAATTAAACCCGTGGATACCTTCGTCCCAATTTGGAGCATCCCAGTGGGTCAGACCGTCTTGATGCCATGCGACGGATCCTCCGAGTCCGGGCTGCTTCAGGAAAATCGCGTCGTTAAAGGGAGTGAAGTCAGGTCCATTGATGCTTTCAGCGATAGCCAATAACTGTGGGTGGCCGTATAGCCGTAGCCCTGCGTCCATGGCTTGGCACATGCCAAACATCATGTAAATGATCTCTTCTGGGGCGTTCTCGGGAGGTACCGGTTCAACCATCTTTGACGGGTGACGACCACCGTTTCGACTTGTCCCACCGACGGGATCGGATAGCGGCGGAATCCAGGTGTACGTATCTCGTTCGAATTCCTGCCCAAACGCGGGCCTGCCTTGCGCGTCAACGGTTGCGCTTCGTGCGACTGGGGCGCGTTCAAGCATCTCAGCGATTCCAGCTCTCAGCTCATCAAGTTCTTCAGTACCGATGACATTTTCGAAAACGTAAAACCCATGAGTCCAGTAGGCTTCTAGGATGTCCTCTCGTAACGTGCCGGCTTGGTCAAGGTGAATCGGCCCTCGATTTCCGGTGCGGATCGCACGCTCTGTTCCCTCGTGGAAATACGTTTGCATGCCATCGGCGTGTTCTTTGGCACTGGGTTCAGCAATCTGCGACATCGAATATCCAGAAGTTGTCGTCGGCCCGAGCTTAAACCCGATAGACCTGTGGGTGAAAGAGCCCGAAGTGATTGTGTTCGTTGAAACGCCTAGACGAACTAACTAACGATCTAAATCCCTGCTATTCGAAGGTCCGAGGGACGGTCCTTGGCGAGGTGGCGGGGCGACCATCGCAGTCGTTTCACTTCAGCCACTGATATGAGGCCCATTGATCGAAAACAACGGTTGTTCGGGCTGTCGTGGGCGTCGGCCTTTAACCATCAGCCCAGGTCGACCCGCGCTCTGGCCTCCGGTTTGGCGGTTATCAGGATCTCGATATCCGATACGAACGACACGGCGATTCTGTTGGGTCTGATTAATGTAGGAGCCGTGTATCGTATGGATACTAAAGCACACCACGTCCCCGGCTTTCGCGGGGACTGCGACGGTATCCGCTAGGTGATATTGGTCCGTGGGCAAATGCGGTGTGCAGGGGCCACTGGCGTTGGAAGTGATGTGGGGCTGCGCGCCCTCTTTGTGGGATCCATCCAGAAATCGTATTTCGCCGTTATCGGCGTCGGTATCGTCGAGGTGAACCAGAACGTCGATGTAGCGACCGTTCTCGTGTTGATAGAAAGCCCAATCCTGATGCATCGGAAAGGGATGCCCCGTTTCCGGTGGTTTGACGTGCATGGTTGAATGATGCACTTCAACGTTGGGTCCGATCAGTTGGCACATGGCAGTGGTCAAAAGGGGGTGAGTCACTGCTCGCATCCACGCATCGGAGTAGAAGTAGAGGTCGTGCATTGCGACCAACTTCGACTGTTTTTCGGTGTCGGGGTCCATGTAGACCGTACGCCAATCGCCCGACCAGCCAGGAGAACGCCCCGCCCATGCATCGATGAGCCAGTCGAGTTCTGTCGCTAGTTCAACGACTTCGTCGGGTGTAAAGACGCTCGGAATATGCAGGTAACCGTGGCGATCAAAGAACTGAGTGTCGTCGTCTGTCAGCAAATCTAGCCTGTCGAACTCTAGAAGAAACAAGCAGCATAGCATCGTGAGGGTAGCGAATTTTCTTCTGTTTGCTGGACTGGACAACCCGCGTTATACCATTCAGTCTCGTTCGCGCGAGGAGGGGTACCATGAATCACGAAGTCCCGGATAGCGGGTCGTTTAAGCGTGTTTTTATTGCGAATCGGGGTGAAATTGCGATTCGAATTGCGAAGGCGGCGACAACGCTGGGGATGGAGTCGGTCGGTGTGCACGTGCCGGTGGACGCGGGTTCGCTCCACACTCGCTATACCACCGAAAATAGAGAAATTGGGAGCTCCGCTGGCGCTGTCTCTTATACACATCTCCGAGCCCACGAGACCGAGGCTGATCTCGTATGCCGTCTTCTGCTTGAAA
>CAXDSX010000107.1:0-8225 GCA_963992075.1 uncultured Pseudomonadales bacterium
TACGAGCTCAGCCTCGGTCTCGTGGGCTCGGAGATGTGTATAAGAGACAGGGCCATTCGCTGGTAACGTCACGCTGTAATCTATTCTTTGAAGTTGCTCGCCAAAGTACACAAGCGCATTCAGGCTCGTTCTTGCGGACAGATCAAACAATGACGAATAGGGCTCATTCGCTCAATAGAGGTTTGCAAGCGGTCCTACTCCCATGGCTTCCCGCATTAATTGGTATTTGATAGCTGGCACGTTATTCAGTGTCCGGACGCCAAGATTACGCGCCCATCTTCCGTAGGGTCCAGAAGCACCGTACGTTTGGTCAAAAAAATTCATCAGCCCCAACATCATCCGTCCACGGGCACGGCGCCTTACTGCAAATTGACGCCATACGCCGTCCGCGCCCAGGTCACCGTTGAGACGACCGACAACTGTTTCGATACCTCGCACATCCTCCAACCCCAAATTAACGCCTTGACCCGCAAGCGGGTGTAGCGTCCGTGCCGCATCGCCGATCACGATAACGCGCGGCATCGGGTTAAAGTCGGAAACAAGGGACTGCCCGATAGGAAAACTGACGCGTGCTTCAACTTCTGTAATTTCGCCAAGTGCAAACTCAGAAGCGTGCATTAAGGCTGCCGCAAAACCCCTGCCATCTAACGCCAGGACCTGGGCATGGCGCATAGCCGGTAGACTCCACACAACCGAAATACGTCGCTCTTCCGGCAGCGGTAGCAACGCCAAGATTCCATCTCCAAAATGTTGCAAGGCACAACCGTTATGTGGCTTGTGGGTCGAAACGACCGTTCCAATAGCCCTCGCGTTGTTTTTATAATCCTGAACTGAAATCCCTAGTTGCTGGAGCGTGGCAGACCGTCGACCTTCGGCAACCACAAGACACGCCGCAGACACAGCATTTTTATCGATGACCAACTCGACACGATCTCGAAAATGCTCAACAGCATTGACAGTGCTTGGCGCTCTCAGCTCTACCCGGTCAGCCAAAATTGTCCACAACCGCTCGACCAAAACCTTCGTTTCCACGACCTCCGCCAGGGTCTCAGCACCAATTTCGTTGGCGTCAAAATCTATCGTCGCAGTGCCTTCAGACTCCGAAACAACAATCCGATTGATCGGCGCTCGGCGGACATCTTCGAGTGCACCCAAACTTCGCAGAAGATTTATTGATCCGGGTGAAAGTGCAACCGTTCGTACGTCAAATCCATCTCGGCAAGCCGGTGGCTCGGGAACTCTCGAATCAACCAACAGGACGCGGTGCCCACCTCGAGCCAAGCAGAGTGCAGCACTCGCGCCGACAATCCCCCCGCCGGTAACGATGGCATCAAAATCAAACATTTAAATACAACCCACCCCCATCCTCATCGGTAGCAACCTTGAGTTCGTATGATCAATGCCGAAAAGTCCATGGGGTACCCCGGTTAATTATCCAAACGCTGTTTTCCGTCCGAACAAACGACCTCGTACATCGCGTCACATAGCCCTAAGTCCAGAATCGTTTTGGCCATATGGATCTTAATTATGTCGTAATAGCGCAATACTGGTACTACGCTTACCACGACAAATTAACGCACTTCACAACCTACAAGATTCGAGAGACACTACCGCATTAGGGGCGCAATCCCCAAGGAAACTCATGGCTATTAATGATCTCGAGGCTCTAGAAGATAAGGTCGATGAGCTAATCGCCTTATGTGAAGTGTTGGTCGAAGAAAATCAAGTTCTTAAGAGCAACCAACAAAACTGGACAAACGAACGCGCCAAGCTTGTCGAAAAGAATGAGTCAGCAAAGGCTCGTGTTGAATCGATGATCGCGCGTCTCAAGGCGCTTGATAAATGAGCAAAACACAATCCACAACGGTGAAAGTAAAAATTCTAGATCGAGAATTTCAAGTTGCATGCCCAGAAGATGAGGTCGACGAATTGAACGCCTCGGCAGAGGAACTAGACAAGCGAATGCGGACTACCCAGACATCAGCAAACATTGTTGGTCTCGAACGAATAGCCGTCATGACAGCCCTCAACATTACGCATGAATATCTGGGAATCAAAGGGAAGAGCCAAGAGGTCGAGGGTCTTGCCGGTGGAAAGCTAGTAGAACTGACGAAACGTTTAGCCAAAGTGATTGAGGCCCAAAAGAAACGTACTACGTAGAGATTATCTAGCCTCGTGCGGGCGTTTTACCGTGTTGCTTATTCGTAGTAAACACGGCCCATAGCGCCAGAAATTTTCGCTATACTGACCGGGCTTCCTGGAATGTACGCCAGTTGGTGTCGTCCTTGAGCCGTTATAGAAAACTAGGGGATTCTGCGTCGGCACCGGTGTGCACACCCAACGCATTCGCTGCGGGTAGCCTTAGATGCCGCCCGAATCACCGCCTTGAACCAAGAGCGGTTCAGGGCCAGCCAAACAGCGGCATTCCGGTGGCAAAGCGCACTCGTTTTCAACCAGTACGTTTGCGTTAAAGGGCCGAGAATGTCCGAAAATATCCGACAACATTTTCGTAAAGCTCGGCGAGCTTTGCCGGAAAAAGTCCAACGCGAACACGCAAATGCGGTAAAGAATGCACTAGACGCTTGGCCTCAAGTACGGGAAATAACGGACATTGGGTGTTACCTGGCTAGCGACGGCGAAGTTGACCTTGGTCCAAGCATTGAACGTTTCTGGAAACGAAAAATTAGAACAGCAGTACCTGTTGTTCATACAAACTCAATGTCATTTTGTCCGTATACAAGGCGAACGGATACCGTTGCAAGTAAATGGGGAATTCGTGAACCCATCACTCCGTCCGGGATCGACGTAAACGACCTCGATATCGTTCTCGTCCCTTTAGTTGCTTTCACAAACTTAGGTCAGCGCCTCGGCCGGGGACGGGGGTTTTACGATCGTACGTTCGCGTCCTCACCACGACCGATACTTATCGGTGTGGCCCACGAAATACAGAGGGCCAGACTCCTAAACACTGATGATTCAGACGTCCGCTTGGATGGTATCGTCAGTGAGAATGGTTTGATCATGGTGTCCTAGTTCCCCGGTTATACTGGGTTATGGCAGTACGTCGAATCATCCGCATGGGCCACCCCACGCTGCGCCGAGAAGCTGAGCCTATTGCTGAAACAGCGATTGGCGATAACTCTTTTTCGAATCTTATTAACGACATGCGAGATACACTGCGCGATTACGGTGGCATCGGTTTAGCAGCACCTCAAATCGACGAGTCCGTTCAACTCGTAATTATCGATTTGCCTGGAGGAGAGAGTCGTTACGGGGACCTCGAGGCTTTGCCTCTGTCTATTTGCATCAATCCCGTTGTGACGACGTTAAACACGGAAACCGCGGGTTATTGGGAAGGATGTTTATCCGTCCCTGGACTTCGGGGGTTTGTCGTAAGACCTCAGCACATACGACTGACTTATACCGACGAGAAAGGGACTCGATTGGAACGTGAATTCTCAAATTTTCACGCTACCGTGGTACAACACGAGATCGATCATCTCATGGGCACACTCTATATTGATCACATCCAGGACCCGTCTTTGCTCGTTTTCGAAGAAGAATACCTTCGTTACGTGGTACCGGCTGAACAATAGGCCAGCAAGTCATCTCAATGGGTCCTTATCCGGACGCGTCACGCTCCGGTCCCCTGAGAGTCACCCCACCATCTACGACCAGCGTTTGGCCGGTAATGTAGCGTGCCCGTTCGGAAGCTAAAAACCGAACCGCGTTGCCAATGTCCCATCCCGTTCCCTCGATCCCTAGGACAGACGCACGAACTCTCGCGTCTCGCGCTTTTTCACTCATCCCAGCCTGGTAAACCATCGGCGTGAATACGGGACCAGGGGCGACACAATTTACTCGAATACCCTCAGGTCCATGATCGACGGCCATGGCTTGCGTCAGACCAATAATTGCACTTTTGGACGTACTGTATGCGGTTAAGCCACGCGGTCGTATTGCCGCAATGGATGAGACGTTGACGATCGCGCCGGCTCCTGTAGCGATCATCGCAGGTATCGCGACTTTACTGGCAAGAAATACGCTTTCCACATTTATTTTCATCACGTGGCGCCAACGATTTGGCGATTCATCAACTACCGAACCACGACTACCCACGCCTACATTGTTATCAAGGACATCCAAGCGCCCCCATAATGCAAGGGCTTTCTCAACCATCGCCTCGCAGTCTTCACCAACGCTGACATCGGCTTCAAATGCAACGGCCACACCACCGTTTTCCCCGATCATTTCGACTGTACGATCGGCGGCACCGGCGTTCTGATCAACAACCAACACGCGTGCGCCCGCATCGGCAAGGAGTATCGCTGCCGCCCGACCATTGCCGATTCCGTCATGGACCGCTCCTCCACCAGTGACGATGGCGACTTTGCCGTTTAGGCCTTCGTCCACGGACTTGATCTTTCGACTCCCTTAGCCCATCAAACCAAGAACATACGGTATGCCGAATTGGCGGATTCTTCCCAATACCGATACCCGATCCGATCGAGGTATTTACGCAACGCTCTCCTGTCTTGGTTTACCGCCCTAAATCCAACGAGAACGCGGCCCCAAGCCGCACCATGATTCCTGTAGTGGAACAAAGAAATATTCCAGTCGACACCAACCTCGGTCAAAAACGTTCGCAGCGCACCGGGTCTTTCTGGAAATTCGAAACGGTAAAGTACTTCCCCAGACGCAGTCGAAGCCGCACCTCCAACCATATGTCTGACATGCAGCTTGGCCATCTCGTTATCCGTCATATCATCGACAACGTAACCCCGTTTGGTGAGCACATTGACAACGTTCTTACGCTCTTCAAGATCACTGACTTGGATACCGAGAAACACCTGTGCGGTTCGCTGATCATTAAGCCGGTAGTTAAATTCTGTAATCGCCCGTTTGCCCAGCGCCTGGCACAGACGCCGAAAGCTTCCGGGCTTTTCAGGAATACTCACCCCAAGTAATGCTTCCCGAGATTCCCCAAATTCAGCCCGTTCCGAAATATGTCGAAGCCGGTCAAAATTGACATTTGAACCACTTATTACCGCGACATACCTTCTATTCGATCCCGGCTTGTCCTTTAAGTACCGTTTGAGACCTGCGACCGCGAGCGCTCCAGCCGGTTCAGCGATAGTTCGCGTATCATCGAAAACATCTTTGATCGCCGCACAGATTTCGTCTGTCGTAACAACGATCATTTGATCAACGTGCCTCCGCGCGATCTGAAATGGCCGCTTACCGACCTGGGCCACCGAAGCTCCATCGGCAAACAGATCCATTCCATCGGTTCGTAATCGAACCCTTCGTCCGGCGATTAATGCTTGATTGAGGCAGTCGGAACCACTGGCCTCTACGCCAATGACCTTAACTTGCGGTTTCAAATATTTGACGTAGGCCGCGATACCCGCGACGAGTCCTCCCCCACCCACTGGAACGAATATCGCGTCAGGATCACCCTCAAACTGATTTAAGATTTCAACACCAACCGTGCCCTGTCCGGCAATTACCGCTGGATCATCGTAGGGGGGCACAATGGTCGCCCCGTTTCGGTCCCCTATAGAGTGCGCGTGTTGTTCCGCATCGTCATAGGTATCACCGCGAAGTATTACTTCAGCACCTAATCGCTGTACTGCCTCGACTTTTATCGTCGGCGTATTGAGTCCCATCACGATTGTCGCTCGAATCCCCAATCGCGATGCCGCCAGCGCAACTCCTTGCGCATGATTGCCAGCCGAAGCCGCCAAAACGCCTCGTTTCCGCTCGCGCTCACCTAGCTTTACCATCCGGTTATAGGCACCCCGAATCTTAAAAGAATGGATAGGCTGCATGTCTTCACGCTTGAACGAAACGTCCGCACTTAACCTCGCGGACAGAAATGGAGCGGCTTCTAACGGCGTTTCGATAGCAATGTCATAGACTTCCGAAGATAAGATTTTCTTTACGTAAGCCTCAAGCATGGCGTTATCTCCGGGAAATTGATCCTTGGTTCAGGCTACCATGGCTCCATGAAAACCGACGATTTGAAGAAAATTGCAGCGCAAGCAGCCCTTACTTACATCGAACCCAAGCTCAACCTAGAAAGCATCGTCGGAGTCGGCACCGGTTCAACCACCAACCATTTCATCGATGCACTCGGCACCATAAGACACAAGTTCGACGCCGCCGTCTCCAGCTCCGCAGCTTCAACCGCGAGGCTCGAAGACTTAGGCGTGCATGTAATCGATCTAAACGCAGCCCCTCGCGTTCTTGTTTACGTCGATGGCGCCGACGAAGTGGAACCGGGTAAGGCTGCGCTCAAAGGGGGCGGCGGCGCATTGACCCGTGAAAAGATAGTCGTCGCCGCAAGCGACGAGTTTGTCTGCATTGTTGACGACAGCAAGTACGTGGATCGATTGGGTTCGTTCCCATTGCCAGTAGAAGTGATACCAATGGCCCGAAGCTTCGTAGCCCGACGGCTCGTTGAGCTCGGTGGCGATCCGGTCTATCGAGACGGTTTAATCACCGACAATGGCAACGTGATTCTCGACGTCCATGGACTAAACATCGATGATCCAGACGCCCTGGAAAGCAAGATCAGTAACATTGCAGGGGTGGTCACCAACGGGATTTTCGCAGCCAATCGAGTGAACACATTGATTGTGGCTTCTGCTGAAGGGGTATCTATACGCTAAGTAATTTTCCCGGATTCATGACCCCACTCGGATCAAATACTGATTTAAGTTCGCGCATCAAACCGACTTCTGCGTCGCCTCTACTGAACGGCAAGAAATCCCTTTTTAATAAACCCACGCCGTGTTCAGCAGAAATGCTCCCTCCCCGTTGCTCAATCAGGTTGAAAAGTTCCGGGTTGATTTGATGGCAGCGTTCAAAAAAAGCGTCAATCGAAAAAGACTCTGGCTTCAGGATATTTAAGTGAAGATTCCCGTCTCCGATGTGGCCGTACCAACAAACATCAAATTCAGGATAATGTTCGTTCACGATGCGGTCCACGTCGGAAAGAAACCCAGGCACTTCCGATATTCGCACCGAGAGGTCATTTTTGTATGGTGTGTCGGCAGCAATGCTCTCGCTAATATTTTCACGCAGTGACCACAAGGCGGATGCCTGAGCATCGGATTGACTTATCACCCCCGTCGTCACCCAGTCCTGATCCAGCGCTTCTTCGAATGCGATGGCCGCTTCTTCGTCTGCATCCACATCGAACTCAACTAAAGCATAAAAAGCACACGGCTCTGGAAAAGGTCGCTGAACGTCTCCACCTTTTAATACTTTCTGTAGCGCGAGTTCCGAAAAAAACTCAAACGCGGTCAAGACAATACGCTGTTGGAAACACTCAAGTATATTGAGGATGTCGTCAAGACGATTGACTCCAAGCACCAATACGCGTTGTGGCTTGGGACCTGGTGCTAATCGGATTTCGACTTCGACAATGAATCCCAAGGTACCTTCCGACCCTATAAAGAGATGCCTTAGATCGTACCCTGTGGCGTTCTTAACCAAACCGCGATTGCACCGAATAATATCCCCTGTGCCGGTAACCACAGTAAGCCCCGCCACCCAGTCCCGGGTGAGGCCGTAGCGAATGACCTTGATCCCACCGGCGTTCGTGGCGACGTTTCCGCCGATTTGACTTGAACCGGACGAGGCAAAATCAACTGGATAAAAGAGCCCTTTATCTAGCGCATATTCCTGGAGGTTTTGTGTGATAACCCCGGCCTCACAGCGGACAATTCGGTCGGTGGAATTAAACTCCTTGATCTGATTCATTCGATCAAACGAAACGACGATTTCGTTGTTTGAGGCGACGGCACCTCCCGATAGCCCGGTGCGACCCCCCGACGGAACCAACTCCAGCGCGCGATCACGAGCAAGTTTAACGAGTGCGACAATTTCGTCGGCGCACTCCGGAAAAACTACCGCCTGGGGCGCAATGTCAAAACTCCGCGTCCAGTCCGTACCCCAATGCATGAGGTCCGCATGGTCTGTTTTCACCCGGCTACTCGAAAAAATTTCTTTAAGCGCGTCAGTGTTTTTCACGAAGAATCCCCATCCCCGCAGCGTATTTGAACCATGTCCTGGAGGCCGATAACAACACCCATTTCTTTAGGTCACCACCCCCTTAACACGTACACCTCGAACGTCCTACGCATTCAAATCCCTGTCTCTTATACACATCTCCGAGCCCACGAGACCGAGGCTGATCTCGTATGCCGTCTTCTGCT
>CAXDSX010000108.1:0-8137 GCA_963992075.1 uncultured Pseudomonadales bacterium
GCCAGCGATTGCCTAGCTGACTCACGAACGAGCGTACTATCCCTGATTCGTGAGGACCAGGGCTCGGTCATAAACAAGCGCTCGAGTCTCGCCCGTTATTCTTGAGGCCAATCTAGCTGCCTGAGTCGGAGGTAGCTCACCCAATAGAATTTGGAGCGTCGAGTCAACATCCATCCGGCTCGTCTTGGCCGTACCACCGAGAAGACAAACTATCTCTCCACGAACCGGTTGGTTATTTGCAATCTCATCAAAAAGCTCTTCCACTCTACCGAAGTATAGGCTTTCATGAACTTTCGTAAGTTCACGCGCTATAAAAATCTGCCGCCGATTCGCCTCGAGTTTGCAGAGCGCGCCCAATGTTGCCGAAAGCCGCCGAGCGGTCTCAAAAAAGAGAACCGGGGTACCATCAATTAAGAGTTGCCGTAGCCGACTCTCCCTCGCGCGCGCTCGAGCAGGGATGAATCCCGCGAATCTGACATCGTGGGCCGAAAGAGGCGACAAGGACAAAGTTGCCGTAATCGCAGACGGACCCGGGATAGGTATGACGCGAATCTTTCGTTCCCACAGAGCCCGAATTAGATCAAATCCCGGATCACAAATGAGTGGTGTGCCCGCATCCGAGACGAGAGCGACATCGTTTCCATCACTTAATACTTCGAGAACATGCGCCGTCATCTTCTCCTCGTTATGTTCATGCAAAGAAACTAGTTTCTTTGCTCGAATGCTGAAAGCGCTCAAAAGCTTTCGGCAGCGCCGAGTATCTTCACATGCGATTACGTCAGCGGTTTCGAGAACCGATATCGCTCGTTCACTCATATCCTGGAGATTCCCGATAGGGGTCGCGACAACATATACGATTCCGTAACCTTTACTCATGGTTTTACCTATCCGCGTGACCCTGTTGACCATTCTAGGTGTCGCGGGCTGTCAAATCACACCGCCCGAGATCATCGAAAAGGATGAGCCTCCTATTTCGTCGAACCTGGAACTTCAGATTAAACGCGCCAAAAACAACGCAAGTTCCGCCGAGATCGCACGCATTTTTTCTACTGCTACGAACTCTTTGTCGACTCGAAATGGGAAACAACAAACAAAGTCGTTTATTGCCAGGATCAAGAATGACCCCAATCTCTTTGGCCGTCTTACCGGTAACGATCGTTTCGAAATAGAGCTCGTCGAGCTCGAGTTAGATTATTTGGACATAGGTTCTCACGGGGAAAAGGATATGCTACGTCGAGCAGAGGCTCTTGACCCAAGAAACCGCGCACAAGAAGTCTTGAAGTTAGATTTGGTGGCACGTATTCAAGTCTCATTCGAAGATCATGTCGGCGCCGTAAGATCTCTGGTGCGACTCAGCGCCTACGGGAGTGTCCGCGAGAAGCAACTTGCCGAGCGGATCTGGTCTTCCGTAAAAAAATTACCGTTGGGATACGCGGAAACTCTCGCGAGAACAGCTAACAGCGAAGAGGAGCTTGCGTGGTGGGATCTTGCCGCAAGACTCCTTAATCCGTTAACACCTACTCTTCAGCAGCGTGGATGGGATATTTGGCGAGCGGAAAATCCTAACCACATCGCAAGCAAACATCCGCCTTCAGAAGTTTCACTAATGCGCAATGCACCGACAACTATTGCGCTTCTCTTGCCTCAAAGTGGACCGCTTGCCGAAGCCTCGAGAGCCATAAGAGATGGATTCATCACGGCTTATTGGTCGACGCAACTCACTAACGAAATCCAGGTAAATCAGAAACAGAACATTTTGATTTATGACACCTATGCAAACAGCATGGAAGATGTCGTCTCGCGAGCTGAAGCGGATGGCGCTCAAGTCATCTTGGGTCCTTTATCGAAGTCCAATGTTCGATCAATGACCACATTAAATACAGCCATCCCCACCATAGTATTTAATCGAATCGACCCAACCCTCGTAGAACAAGACCCCATATCAAATAGATCGAATCGACAAATCCCTCAATTTTCCCTTGCCGTTGAAGACGAGGTTGAGGAATTAGCTAGACGTATTACTCGAGAGAGGCTGACCCGGATCATCGTCTTCACAAACGAAGCCCCGTGGTCTGATCGAGCTCTCGCGGCTCTTTCTGCCTCATTGCCGAAATCTGCAAAAATAATCAGTTTGACTACGTTAACGGACTTAAAGACCGTGACAATGGATGTTGGCCGTGCGTTAGGGATACAAGAAAGCTTTATGCGCCAAAATGACATCCAAAGGTTAGTCAGACGAGAAATCGAGTTTGTTCCGAGGCGTAGGAGCGATATACACGTGGCCGTTGGATTTGTTGGTTCCAGGGAATACGCGTCCTTGGTTGCTGCTCTAGACTTCCATTTTGGGTCGGACATACCTCTTTTCGTTACTTCTGCTGCCTTACGCTCCGGTGGCCCGATAAAACAGAAAAACGAAACGCAATTTGTTGCATTACCCCTGACCCTGTTTCCCTCTTCGCTTAGGTCCGAGTTGGAGCTAGCCTTCCCAGATGCCAAAAAGCACCCTTCTTTTTATGCGCTCGGGCTTGATGCTTATAGGCTCGCAAATCATTTCGAACGCCTTATGGGCGGTGTATCTATCCCAGCAACAACGGGGAATTTACGATTGAGTCGAGACAGTTCAATTCACCGAGTGCCCGCTTGGGGCCAGATCACTAATAACTCACGAGTTGCACGCCCGCTTTCCACTAGTAATTCAGAGTGAATCGCTTATTACTTGAAAAGAATCTGTTCATCCCAATAAATTCGAATCTAGACCATTACCAGCGTTCATCGCGTACGTTAGTAACAACGGTTTCGACTAACCCAACCTATAATTGGTCGGCAGTCCCGTCGGCACAGCAAATGGTTTATGAGGCATCCGATGTTTGTTAAGGCGATAACAATTAACTTGATCGTTGCATTAGTTCTCCTCAATTCGTGCCACTCCTTCAAAAACGTTGCAACGTCCCGCACTCCCGGAAAATTGATCGATGATGGATTTATTCAGAGAATCGCGCATCGCCAAATCAGAAAACTAGAACCAAATATTCACACGGGCAATATTTCTGTCCATGCTTTTAACCAGACAGTTCTCTTGACGGGTCAGGCAGAAAACTCGGCACTAATTTCAACGGTCGAGTCGGCTGTTCGAAGAATCCGGATCGTAAAACACGTTCATAACGAAATTGTCGTAAGTGGACCGACAAGTCTCACAGTTCGCGCTAGCGACGCCATAGTCGCTGGTAAGGTGCGGTCGAAATTGTTGGCGACCAAAAACGTGAACTCAAACCGATTCAAAGTGGTCGCCAACAACGGAGTGATTTTCTTGATGGGTCTGGTAACTAAAGATGAGGCGAATCGAGCCGTCGAGGCCATACGAACGGTGTTCGGTGTTCAGAAAGTTGTCAAGGTTCTTGAGTATGTATATTGAGCCAGCAATACGCTTCCGATCTCGTCGCTGGATCTAGAGCAAATATCAGATCGAATCTTCAACCGAAAAGTTCGGCTGTCGACTCCGTGAAAAACGCACTTTCAGAGTTTACAGACCCCTAATCTTGCATCTCTTCTTCGGATTCTGTAAGGCTGTCTCGAAACGCCTCTCGCTCGAACACCTCCTTCATATATCTTTCGATTGGCTTAATTTGGCGATTTGTCAGATTCAAATCCAGCACGTTCAGTCGCCATAGAATAGGCGCAACAAAACAGTCTACCAATGTGAACTCGTCGCTCATAAAGAAGGGTCGATCAGCGAATACCGGCGCTATCGCCACAAGACTTTCTCGTAATTCTTTTCGAGCCTTCTCCAACGCCACCTCTCGTCCTTTGCCCAAAACGAGCAAATCAACCTTCTCGCTCCAATCAACTTCGATGCGATGCATCAATAAACGACACTGAGCACGTGCGACAGGATATACAGGCAACAATGGAGGGTGAGGGAATCGTTCATCCAAGTACTCCATAATTACGGTACTCTCGTACAAAACCAAGTCTCTATCTAACAGCGTCGGAAGCGTTCCATACGGATTGATTTCCAATAGGTCTTCGGGTTTATTCGAAGCGTCAACATCTTTGATGTCGACCGTCACGCCTTTTTCACGCAAGACCATCCGAACGCGGTGGCTGTAATGATTTTCCGGGTCAGAAAAAAGCATCATTGACGCACGTTTTGTGGAGAAGCTCATATTATCTTCATCCCTAGAACATGCCGCGTTTCAGCATGAACGACAATTAATTGGTAACCCCACGCTAACAGCGCAGTCCAGATTCCTAGCGCTTAGAATATTGAGGTCGTTTTCGGGCCTTTCGAAGCCCAACTTTCTTTCGTTCGACTTCTCGAGCATCACGAGTCAGCAACCCTGCTTGTCGGAGCGGTGCCCGTAATTGATCATCGTAATCCACCAAAGCTCTGGCTATCCCCAGCCGAATAGCCCCGGCTTGTCCAGAACCGCCTCCACCCTCGACTGTTATGCGCAAGTCGAACTGATCCACAGATTCCGTAATATCTAATGGTTGACGGACAATCATGCGAGCGGTTTCGCGTCCAAAATATTCGTCGAGCGTTCGGGTATTCACTAAAACTCGACCTGTTCCGCGCTTTAGAAACACTCTCGCGGTGGAACTCTTTCTGCGCCCCGTCCCATAGTTTGAATCGCCCATTCTTAAGTTATCACCATTTCTTTGGGTTGTTGCGCTCCGTGCGGATGGCTGTCGCCCGCATATACTTTTAGTTTCCGGAAAACGGAACGGCCCAAAGGATTCCTGGGTAGCATCCCCTTCACCGCCCTTTCCAAAAGCTCAGTGGGCTTGGTTTCCCGTACTTCCTTAACTGAGGCACTTTTTATCCCTCCGGGATATCCGCTATGCCTGTAATAAATCTTTTTTGTTTCCTTCTTTCCACTGACAAAGATCTTTTCGGCATTCACCACAATTATGTAGTCGCCGGTATCGACATGGGGCGTGTAATTGGACTTGTGCTTGCCCCGCAAACATTTCGCGATCTCGCTTGCCAAGCGCCCGAGCGTCTGGCCCGCAGCATCAATGACATACCAGTCATGCGCAACATCCTGTTGACGCACACTCACCGTCTTCATTTCGGGGCCCGGACCACAGGGAGCGCGAATCTTAGTGCAGGCCCTAATCGTTTACAACTCTCACCCTGGCCGATGGCTCAATCATAAGTTCTAGGCACGATGTGGTCGTGATAGGTATGCGTCTGAACGCATCTCGATGATGCGACTTCGCGTGCGTTCGAATTCATTGGAGAGGCTCGAGCCAATGTATAAGCATGCGACCTCGACCGAAGCATTAAAGAGAACTTTCACACCCCGATCGTAGAATTCGTCAATCAAACTTATGAATCGCCGCGCTTCGTCTCTATGTTTCTCGTCTAACTGATGAATCTCCCAAATCACAACCGTATGGAAAAGACGCGCAATTTCGATGTAATCACTCGCACTCCGAGGTCCGCCACACAGGGCCGAAAACTCGAAACCCACCACGCCCTCCGCGCAATAACGAACATCGACATCACGGCCATTAACCGTTATGTGGCCGCCTGTCGCGAAAGCTCCTCCCACCAACGCCCTAAACTCGGATTTCGAGAATAGCTTGTCGGCACCCACCACTCGATATATCGCCTGCTTTCGAAGGAAATTCAGTCGATAGTCCGTCCCTGAATCGAGTCTTTCTACAGACATGTGACGATCAATAAGTGCGATCGCCGGCAGAAATCGACGTCGTTGCAGGCCATTCTCATACAAATCCACCGGCGCAACATTCGAGGTGGCCACAAGCGTTACACCCTTCGTAAATAGGCCGTCTAACAATCCCCCAAGTATCATCGCGTCACCAATATCCGATACAAAAAATTCGTCAAAGCAAATTATCCGGGTCGATTCAGCGAACCGAGACGCGACCTGATTAATAGGATCCACCTTACCTTGCGACAAAGTTAATTCGTCATGAACTCGGCGCATGAAGTGGTGGAAATGCATCCGCATGGATATGCCACGTGGCAGCGACTCGTGAAATAGATCCATCAAATATGTCTTACCACTGCCAACCCCACCCCATAGGTAGAGACCTTTGATGGGTTCGCGTGGACCGGAACTTAAGCGCTGTTTTATGCGTAATAAGAGCGAAGGCGACGAATGACGGCGTAACACTTCTTGGTGGAGCTCTGCGAAGATTTCGACAATTTTTCGTTGTTCGAGATCATCAACATAACCGGCTTGAACATTCCGCTCATATCGTAGATCCGGACCTATCATTTCTAGTTTGCGTGACACAGCATCCCCAGCTAATCGTCGAAGTTACACAAGGGATCCGAATTGGAACTCGATGGTCGGTACTTTTCGAACTTGAGACTTACCGAACGAAATACGCGACCGAAAAAAACTAAAGGTAAAACCGTCGATAACAAATTATCCGGCATTAGTTCAGAGATTTTCGCCACGAACCCGAGCAGCCGCAGAGTGAGCAGTTAGTCCCTCGGCATTAGCTAGTGTCGATGCAATATGAGCTATCTTGTTAGCACCTTCCGGCGAACACCGGACAATCGAACTACGCTTCTGAAATTCGCGAACACTAAGTCCGGAAGCGTACCGCGCAGAACCGTAGGTGGGGAGCACATGACTCGGCCCCGCCACGTAGTCACCAAAGACCTCTGCGCTATACCCACCCATAAATATCGAGCCCGCGTGCTGAACCAGCGGCAATAATTCTTGCGGTTCGTCAACGGCAAGATGTAAGTGTTCCGGGGCAAACCGATTGACGAGCGTCACTGCTTCTTCAAGGTCACGGCACGTTATGAATGCGCCGCGACTCGCGAACGATCTTTCAATTATTTCGCTACGCTCAAGACCAGGCACTAACGCCTCAATCTCTCGGCGTACCGCTTCGATATGCGGTTTGTGCGGGGAAATCAGAATTGCCTGAGCAGTCGCGTCGTGTTCTGCTTGCGCACACAAGTCCAAAGCCGTCCAACGAGCTGGAACCGTTCCGTCAGCAACTATCAAAATCTCCGTTGGACCAGCGATGGCGTCAATTCCTACGGGCCCGTGTACCAATCGTTTGGCTGCCGCAACGAATGCCCCACCAGGTCCGACAATCTTATCTACTGCCTTTATCGTCTCTGTACCGTAGGCGAGCGCCGCTATAGCTTGTGCGCCACCAATAGCGTAGACATGGTCAACCTCGGCCAAATGCATCGATGCGAGCACATGCTGATTGCATTCTCCCTTGGGAGTGGGCACTACTGCCGTTATCTCACGGACCCCAGCGATGCGCGCCGGAATCGTCGTCATCAGGACTGTTGAAGGATAAGCCGCCTGTCCGCCCGGTATGTAGACGCCAACATGTTGTATTGCGGTTACGCGGTACCCAAGACTATTGCCATGTTCGTCCTCGATCTCGAAAGATTTGTCTGTTTGCGTTTCATGAAAAAACCTTATTCTCGCCGAAGCCTCGTCGAGGGCTTCTTTGTCGGAATCGATAAGTGATTCGTATGCTTCACGACATTGATCCGAGGAGATAATAAGTTCCTCCATCGACGAGACCGAAAAGTCATCGTATTCAGCGGTCAAGACTCTCAACGCGCTATCGCCCTCAGAGCGGACTTGTTTGATGATCGTATTTACGCGGGTTTCAACCGTCGAGTCGGCTCGTACCTCCCAATTAAGAAGGCTTTCTATACGCTTCTCGAAATCAGCTTCGGCAGTGTCGATTCTTACTATATTGACCAACAACTTACCTTGATCTCAACGCGACGAAAGACGATGTACGTCAGCGCCCACTGACTGCAATTTTTCTTCAATACACTCGTACCCTCTGTCAATGTGATAAATCCTGTCGATCAGGGTCTCACCGTCCGCAACCAGACCGCCAATGACCAAGCTGAACGAGGCTCGCAAATCAGTTGCCATCACGGGAGCTCCCTTTAGTCTGGGAACCCCCGTTACGATCGCTGTCGTATTGCCCTCAAACGATATGTCGGCGCCCAGCCTGACCAACTCATGAACGTGCATGAAACGATTTTCAAATATTGTCTCGGTTATACGACTTGTACCCTTAGTAACGGCATTAAGACTGTCTCTTATACACATCTCCGAGCCCACGAGACCGAGGCTGATCTCGTATGCCGTCTTCTGCTTGAAAA
>CAXDSX010000109.1:0-7983 GCA_963992075.1 uncultured Pseudomonadales bacterium
ACCGAGATCTACACCTCTCTATTCGTCGGCAGCGTCAGATGTGTATAAGAGACAGTCCGGGCGGAGCCGGACTTTCTTCATGGACGAAAAAGAATCGAGGTATCGAAAATACTGACGTGGTGTTGTGGCATACCGTGGGATTAACGCATGTACCTCGTCCGGAAGACTGGCCCGTGATGCCGGTCGAGTACTGTGGCTTTATGTTGCAACCGGTGGGCTTTTTTGAGCGAAATCCAGCGCTGGATTTGCCGGGGGAAACGCATTGCTAAATCTCAAGATTCCAAGTCCGTCGGACTAAGCGACCGCACTAGTGAAGCCCGATCTATACGCGGTATCGAGTCATGTTCTCGCGGATCGATTGAAATCGATCTGAGCTCAAGGGTTTTTACCATTTGAGCTCCGAAGACCACGATTTTTTTGCGGAACACGGGTTTTTGAACCTAGGGCAAGCGTTGAATGCGCGGGAGCTTGAACGTTTCCAGATAATGTTCGATCACGATCATACGACCAAGCCCTACTTTTGGCACAAATACGGTTATTGGCAACACGCGAATTACGAAGCGTTGATCTCCTCACCTGAGTTTGACGACTTGATTCGTCATCCAAGTATTTACCCTCGTATCGAAGCGCTGATGGGAGGCCCACTCTGTTTTGGTGAAATTGGTCTTCGACTCATGAAGCCGTATCACGGTGAACTGCACCAGGCTTGGCACCGAGATCGAGCTCACTGGCCAGAGCACTCGCTCCGGCTCGATTATGTTCAGCTCATGGTCTACTTGACCGATGTGGGAGAAGGGGATCACTGCATTTCGTTGTCGCCCGAATCGGTTAATGAACCGGTACCCGAAAGCAAGGAGGCGCAATTGGCAAAAGGGGGGCAATATCATCTCCACGGGCCTGCGGGGACGTGCGCGTTATTCAACGCGTCGTTACTCCATACGGCGACAACGCGGCCCACCGAAAACGAACGTCGTACCGTCCAAATCTATTACGGACATCGCGATCGGCCGCCCCTCGCCAATGATTCAACCATTCCGCCAGCTTTTTGGCGCGATTCGGAGGATGAAGAAACGCGGGCTTTCTATGGGGTATTGAATGAGCGGAGTCGTCTTTATCTCAAGGCGTTTACTGCGGACGGAGACATCAGTTCTCGTGATCGGATCAATTAGCTACCGATTGTTCTAGCCAGATAGCGCTTGAGTCGATTCCACGCGTCCAAGGCAGGAGCGGAGCGGAGGTCTGGATTTGCGTCGACGTATAACCAAAAGCCGTGATTCACGGCATCGTAAATGTGCACATCACTGGGAACACCCGCGGTGCGAAGTGCAGCGACGAATTGATTCACCGCGTCTACAGGGATGCTTCGATCTTGACTCGCAAAAGTACCGTAAATTTCGTGGTCGATTGCTTTCAGTTGTTCGGGATCGTCGAGTAAGCGGCCATAAAAAATCGCGGTCGCTTCATGTTCCTCCCCTCCCAATGCAAAACTTAATGCGACACCGCCCCCGTAGCACCAGCCGATAGCGGCCACTTTGCCAGTACTGTCGGTTCGATCCTCGAGGTACCGTGTGGCGGCGTTTAAATTAGCAATCAATGTCTCGGGGTCGGCCAGCGTTTCCCGTACGAGGGCCATGTTCTCGCGAGGATTGGACCCGGTTCGGCCGCTGTATAAATCGGCGGCTAACGCGATATAGCCTTCCGCCGCCATTGCATCGGCCACTTCGCGAATTCGATTCGTGAGTCCGTTCCATTCGTGAATCAGTATCACGCTTCCGTGGGGCCCGGCCCTTTTTGGCTCGGCAATGTAGCCAGATGCATTCTCGTAATAGTTGAGCGTTTCGCCTTGAAGGGGGCCCGCTTTGCCCAAAACTGCGGGCGGTAAGACGTTATCGTTTGAATGTGTAGCGGGTGCGATCGCAATTAGCACGAGCGCTACAAATAAGGGTTTCAGGTTTTGCGTCAGCATTCGAAAGATCAGGTTCGGCTCGTGCATCGCATAGCTTAGGTTATTCCTGATGCGACGGTCGGGTCCAATGCCTTTCTATGCGCCTTGTTTAGCGTGAATGCAACCCATCCCGTTGGCTGGTCTCGCTAGACAGTATCGCTATTCTCTCATTATGCTAACGGCTGGGAGTTCGAGATCCTTGTTCGTTTAACATCATCATCCAAGACGTGTTTTTCTCTTTGGAATGAACATGCGAGTTGGATGACGCGGGATCGCTTAGTTCAATAAAGGAGGTTGATTAGCCATGGCTACGGTACCTAAAGGAAGCACGATAGCGGTCACGGGGAGTGCGGGTTTTATTGGTAGTTGGGTCGTGCGACTTTTACTCGATAAAGGTTATCGTGTTCGAGCGTGCGTTCGAGATGCCGACGACGACAATCGCTGCGGTTTTTTACGTGAAATGCCGGGTTATGCGACCGGTCGGCTGACGTTGCATTCTGCCAACCTCGACGAGGCGGGCTGTTTTGACGATATTTTTTCAGGCTGTCACGGGGTTTGTCATGTATCCCACGTGAGTGACTACACCGATCACGATTACGTCAAGATGGTGTGTGATCACATCATTGCGAGCGTCAACCAATCGGAGACCGTGACGCGCGTTATCGTGACTTCTAGCATTGCTGCGGTTATTTCGGAGGCTGATTTACAAGAGCTGGTCAAACGCCCGGTATGCGATGAAGATCGTTATCCGGACGAGTTCAATCCGAAAAGAACACCCGAGCGCCAGGGATATTCCATGGGAAAGGTGATCGCGCAACGAGCGTTTTCGGATGCGGCGGCGGAGAACGGCAATTGGGATGCGATCACGTGTTGTCCGGCAGACAACGTAGGTCCTATTCAATCGGCTCATCAAAAGAACATGGGTCCGTGGCAACACAATATCGAGACCATGCTCCTCGGTGAGTATTACCAGAACGGGGCGTATCGTCCGTGGATGACCGTGGACGTGCGTGACGATGCGGAGTGTCATATTGGCCTACTCGAAAGCGTCCAGGTCAAGAACGGTGAGCGTTATATCGCGTGGTCCACGGACACTCCCAAGGTCGAAGACATCTGTGCAAGTATCGATCGGTTGTTACCTGAACTTGGCCATGCGGGTGCGAAATTGATCGATCCCCATAAAGACCATACCAAAGCGCGCGAGGCCGAGATGCGGGCGGTATGGGCCGGTTGCGAGTTGCGAAATGATCGAATTCGAGCGGTAACCTCAGTGAATTTTCGACCATTTGATGAATCGCTACGGGACTGCGTCGAGTCGCTCATTACGGTCGGCAACGTTCAACCGAAATTGCGAGACGGTTTCTCGCTCCGAGCCTAGTTCGATATGTCGATTATAATGGTGCCGAGCGACTGTTCTATCGGGGCGGTGTCTCATGGGAATAGGACTTGTGCTCGGTAGGCGTTTGGACTGAAAAGGAGTTGAAGGATGGGTGAGGTAACTGAAGGCATGGAAGACAAGAAGAATCAATTTGCAGACTTAGATTACGACCCCGTCGCGTTACGTGATCGATACCGCGAAGAAAGAGAAAAGCGCCTTCGTGCCGATGGCAACGACCAGTACGTTGAGGTAATCGACGAATTTGCCCATTTCTTGGACGACCCGTATCCGGATGAGGCGATTGAACGTGAATCGCTCCACGATGACGTGGACGTCGTGGTCGTCGGGGGTGGCTTTGGCGGCTTACAAGCGGGGGCGCGACTCCGAGACGCTGGGATCCAAGATATCCGGGTGATCGAAAAAGGCGGTGATTTTGGCGGCACTTGGTATTGGAATCGATACCCTGGAGCACAGTGCGACATTGAGGCGTACATCTATTTGCCGCTCTTGGAAGAACTTGGCTATGTCCCGAAAGAGAAATACGCCTACGCCAGAGAAATCTTAGATTACAGCCAGGCCATTGGCAGGCACTACGATCTATACGACAACGCACTCTTTCAAACCGAAGTCACCGAGATGCGATGGGACGATGTCAGGTCACGGTGGATCGTGTCAACGAATCGTGGCGATCAAATCAATGCGCGTTTTGTGGCCATGGCGAATGGACCGCTTAACCGACCGAAGCTCCCTGGTATTCCGGGGATCACGGATTTTGAGGGACATACGTTTCACACGAGTCGTTGGGACTATGAATACACGGGCGGTGGTCCGGACGGCGATCTAGACAAATTACACGACAAACGTGTGGCGGTGATTGGTACGGGTGCAACGGCGATTCAGTCCGTACCGTTTGTCGGTGAGACCGCAGAACAGCTCTATGTGTTTCAACGTACACCGTCGTCGGTCGATGTGCGTGGCAATGCGCCGACCGATTCGGCCTGGGCCAACGGGTTGAAACCGGGTTGGCATCGTGAGCGCATGGAAAATTTCAACGCGTTGGTCTCCGGCGTTCCGCAAGCCGAAGATCTTGTGGACGATGGTTGGACGGACCTTATCGGAAAGATGCTCCAACGATTTCGGGAAGGTGCCGACGGATCGGGACGCAACATCGGCGAGATCATGGAGATCGCCAATTTCGACAAGATGAATGAAATTCGGGATCGTGTGGATGACTTAGTCGAGGATCCTAAAGTCGCCGAATCGCTCAAGCCCTATTACCAAATGTTCTGCAAACGACCAACGTTCAATGATGAATACTTGCCAACGTTTAATCGGCCCAACGTTGAGTTGGTCGATACGGAGGGTCAGGGCGTTGATCGAATTACGAAACGTGGTTTAGTCGTCAAGAATAAAGAATACGAGGTCGACTGCATCATTTTTGCGACTGGATTTGAAGTGGGTACGGGTTACGCACGACGGGCGGGCTATGAAATTTATGGACGTGACGGTCTATCGTTGACCGACTACTGGTCCGATGGCATGAAGACGTTGCATGGATTGCAGAGCCATGGATTTCCCAATTGTTTCATTCTGAGCGCGGCTCAAGGAGGATTTACCGCCAATTACCCGCATCTATTGGAGGAATCAACTACCCATATGGCACATATCGTGGGACATGCTCTGAAGCAAAACTACAAATCCGTGGAAGTGACTAAGGACGCCGAAGATACATGGGTTGAGACGATTGTTGAAAAGGCGGGCGGCGCGATGGGAGGACTTGGAGGGCCCCAATGCACACCTGGATACTACAACAACGAAGGTCAACCGAACCCGGGCGCAACGCAACCGGCTTCCTCCGGTGGCGGTTCGATCCGGTTTTTTGAGCTGCTGCAGAAATGGCGGGACGATGGTACGTTCGAAGGTCTTGAATTCGGCTCCTAAATCTGTTTGCTACGACAGCGGATTAGAGCTGCGGATGGGGAGCGACGTGAGAAGCTGAAGAAAACGGATGTATCGTTTGATGTGCGTATTCAGTACGTTAGATTCAGATACATGAGTTAAGGTGCATAGGGAGGAGAGCATTGATGCTGCAAGTTCTGCGTAAATTGGGCTTGTTTTGGGTGGTGGGCCTGGCGATTTCACAAGTGAGTGTTCACGCTCATCACGCATTTTCATCGGAATTTGATAAGGACCTTCCTTTTATTCATCGAGGCACCATCGTTCGGATGGAGTGGGTGAATCCACACACATGGTTACATGTGGACGTGGTGAAGGAGGATGGAACGACTGAGCCGTGGATGATGGAAGGCGGTACACCTAATACGCTGCTGCGAGCGGGCATGACCAATATCATGCTGCAGCCGGGTACCGAGATTATTGTGCGTGGATATCAGAGTAAGGACGCTGACTGCGAGCCCAGGTGCCGAGGAAGCGGTCGCGACATTACGTTTGCAGACGGTAGCCGGATATTTATGGGATCTTCTGGAACAGGTGCGCCTCGCGATGGTGCGGATCCTCGTGAAAGAGCACGAGGTAATTAGGTTGAACAGCCGGAACACGACAGGATTCTGAGCGACGGTCCAACTCGGCGCGCGGGGATTGTTGGGGGAAACGAGCCTTATGAACGAGAAACTTTGGTCCATGGCGATGGCGGTCATGCTCTTGTGCGGTCAAATCGCCTCCGGGCAAGTGAACGCCGAACGGCCGAACTTAAATGGCGTGTGGCAGGCTTTGGGTACGGCCCATTGGGACCTCGAAGGCCATAACGCGAGCAAAACGGCGGCAACGCGTACGCTCGGCGCACTGGGAGCAATTCCTGCAGGGATGTCCGTTATCGAAAGTGGGACCATTCCTTACCAGGATTGGGCGATCGAGAGACGGAAAGAAAATCGCGAAAACTGGCAGATGAATGATGTTGGGGTGAAGTGCTTTATCCCGGGGATACCGCGATCGACCTATATGCCGCTGCCCTTCCAGATATTGCAGGCGGACAACAAAATATTTATTGCGTACGAGTGGGGTAGTAATAGCCGTGTCATCCACCTCGATCGACCCGGTACCGAGGCCCAATTGCCGTCCTGGATGGGTTATTCGTTAGGGCACTACGAGGGCGATACCTTGGTGGTAGAAGTCAGCGCGCAAATGGCAGATGCATGGTTTGACAGCGTGGGTAACTTTCACGGCGACAGCGTACGGGTGACCGAACGATATACCCCGAAGGGCCCTAATCACCTGCACTACGAAGCCACCATTGAAGATCCCGAGGTTTATACACGGCCCTGGAAAATTGTCATGCCCCTATACCGACGCGTTGAAGCAAACGCGCGGATCCTAGAGTTCAAGTGTGTGGAGTTTGCGGAAGACGCTATGTACGGGCATCTACGCAAAGGCGAGTGGATGCGAGAAGCTAAAAAGAGTGAATAAAAAGGAACGGTTATGAGAACGATTGTCGCCACTATAGCTGCTGTGCTGGTCGTCGGCTCGGCGCTGACTGGTCTAGCTGAGGTTCCGCGCCTTGCGTCAGGAAAACCGGATCTACAAGGCAATTGGGACTTTCGTACGCTGACCCCGTTCGAACGACCGGGCCGATATGGGGATAGGGAATTTCTGACGGATGAAGAGATTTCTGGATGGGAAGAAGCCGTGCGTGTTGGCCGCGAGCGCGCGGCCAACGTTGATTTTGATGAAGCAGCGAGAGGACAGGGGACGCAGGGCGACGTCGACGTGGGTTACAACTCCTATTACATAGACACCGGATCGAAGCATTCGTCGACGAAGCGGACGTCTCAAGTCATTGATCCGCCCAACGGGCGTGTACCGGCGGTCAAACCGGCGGCTCGGGAACGAATGGGCCGAACGATCGCCTTGCAAGCCAGATCGCCAGAAGGGCCGGAAGATCGCAGCATCACGGATCGGTGCATTAAAGGATTCAACGCTGGCCCGCCCATGGTTAACGGGGCGTACAACAACATCATGCAAATAGTGCAAACGGACGATCATGTCGTCGTGTTGGTTGAGATGGTCAATGATCATCGGGTCATCCCAACCTCAGGCGGGGAGAAACTGCCGGACAATATGCGATTCTGGAAAGGCGACTCACGCGGTGCGTGGGAAGGCGATACGTTCGTGGTGACAACCACGAACTTTAACGAACACCAAAATTACCGTCTTACGGGTCCGAACATGGTGCTAACCGAATACTTTACTCGTCTTGACGAAGATACCTTGGAGTACAAATTTACCGTTGAAGATTCGTTTGCGTACGATCGTCCTTGGACTGCGGTTGTGAATATGGAACGGACGGATGATCTTGTCTACGAATACGCGTGCCATGAGGGTAACTACTCGATGCCACTAATGTTGCGGGGCGCGAGGAAAAAAGAGATGGCGGGCGTTGTGGATGAGACCTGGCTACCGAGCTGGTATCAACCTCGCAGGTAGCGAAAAGTCGAAATCCAAAAGAGTTCCTAAAAGATCGTTGGGTGATGGATTTGATCACTCGCCCGTGGCGAGTTCAGCGAGTCCCGCTTCGACACGCCGTGCTTTAGCTTCATCCCACCACCAGGCATCGACGAACGGGATGCGGTTCAGTCGATCGTTTCGGATTTCGCCAAACTTGTCCCAATGCACCTGTCTCTTATACACATCTCCGAGCCCACGA
>CAXDSX010000110.1:0-7976 GCA_963992075.1 uncultured Pseudomonadales bacterium
ATGTTGACCTTGGCATCGGGGCGGGTGACTGGATTTTCGCTGCAAGCGCAGCCGCCAAAGAATGCTTTAACGGTCGTTTGGAAGCCCCGTCAATTCTGACGGATGGTGAAACTGTTGCCTGTTGGGACTTTTCCTTAGGTATTGATTCGCAAGTAATAAAAGATTTGTCGGAGCATGGCCGGGACGGCCTGCTCTTTCAAACTCCGACAAGAGCCGTCCGTGGAGCGAGTTGGGACGGTACACACCAAAATTATCAAGACGCGCCAGCGCAATACGCAGCGATTCACTTTCACGAGGATGACTTGACGGACGCAAGTTGGAAAGACGTTGTCAGTTGGTCCGTCCCACAGCATCTTCGGAGTGGGCAGTATGCGTTCAAGGTCACTCAAGCAGACTCGGAAGAGTACGTCCCGTTTTTCGTGCGCGCTCCGAAGGATCGTCGTGGATCAGGCATCGCCTACCTGGTCCCTTCAGCGACCTATCTAGCCTACGCCAATATCAGGCTCGCGTTTTCCGGAGGTCTATTGGGACCGACTCGTATTGTCGACGCGAACCAAGCCTTCCTGTCGGTACACGAAGACGTCGGTTTTTCTCTCTACGAACATCACGCGGACGGTAGCGGCGTTCATTTTTCCTCGCGACTTAGACCCGTCCTTAATTTCAGACCTAAGACCGGGACATGGGCATTCAACGCCGATACGCATATAACGGCTTGGCTGGATGCTATTGACCAGGATTTTGACGTAGTGACGGACGAAGATCTTCACCTCGAAGGTCTCGATGCGATCGAGGGTTACCGTGTTCTCATCACCGGTAGTCATCCAGAGTACTACTCAACCCCGATGCGCAATGCACTGTCGGAGTGGCTCGCGCAGTCTGGCCGGCTGATGTATTTGGGCGGAAACGGTTTTTATTGGCGCATTGCTTTCTGTCCCGAAAACCCCGCAATTATTGAGGTCAGACGCGCTGAGGATGGCACTAGGGCCTGGATCTCTAATCCTGGCGAGTACTATCAACAATTTGATGGGCAATACGGTGGATTGTGGAGACGCCTAGGCGGTGCCCCCAATGAACTGGTGGGCATAGGGTTTGCAGCTCAGGGATTTGATGGAGGGAGCTATTACAAAGTCCGTGAAGGATCAAGGGACCCGCGAGCGGCTTTTATTGTTGCTGGTATCGATCAAACGGAGATTTGGGGAGATTTCGGCGTTCAAGGAGGAGGGGCCGCCGGGGAGGAGATCGACCGATGGGACGAGTCGCTCGGATCGCCATTGCATGCGTTAATCCTGGCCACATCGGAAGATCACAACGTAGGAATGCTTCGTGTCAAAGAAGAGTTTCACATGATGCATCCGTTAACAAAGGACTCGAAGGTAAGAGCCGACATGGCTTTCTTTGAAACACCTTCTGGCGGCGCGGTATTTAGCGTTGGATCTATCTCGTACACGGGTTCGTTGTCTCACAACAACTACGACAACGTAATTGAAACGCTAACGAGAAACGTATTAAAGAGGTTCAATGACGCTATGCCCTTTGATTATCCGCTGGACGAATAAAGTATCCTTCGAACTTATGCAAGGGAATGAAAGGATCTGGCTGTGAGCAATCAACCTCAATCCACCGTTGTCGAGTTCCAGATTCGGCCCGAGAGCAACTCCATGGAGGAATGGCTCTCGGAATGGAACAAACGTGCTATCGATGCGCGGGATGGCGAACCGGAAACACTCGCTTACGCGGCTGCCGTCAACGTTGAAGATGAAAACGGCGTGTTGATCTTTGAACGTTACGCCCAAGGCGAATCGAGTTTGAGAGTACACTCGGAACGGCCAGCACATAAAGCCCTGATGGATGCCATGGCGGAACGCAACATGACCAAACGGATGGTCTATGCCAGCAGCTTCGCTGATGCACCGAACTATGGATGGTGGTCGCGGCCCGAGCGCGGAGGTCTAGCCATATCCGACGGTGCGATTCTGGTCGTGGTTGGTATGCGTTTCTCAGACAAGGCAACTCGTGACAAGTTTGTAGAATTGACGAATGGACACGCCGAGTATTGCCTCGCTAACGAGCCAGACACTCTCATTTACAGCGGTGGCTTTGCCAATTCAGATAACGATCGTGCCGACATTAAAGAAGGCGATCTGCTATTCGTGATGGCGTGCACCGATATGGCGGCTCTGGATAAACACAGCAACGCTCCGCAACACATTGCGTTAGGTCCGAAATTTCTGGAAGCCGGGGTAAGTTCCGAAAGGACCTTCATGAAGACATACCGGACCACGGGCTATGGATTCTTGTGGCGCTGAGCGTTTTAGTTACGAAGAGTCGTTTGACGAAGACGAAAAGCTAGGTTCCGCATTTTAGATGCGCTCGCACGTTCAGTAAGATCTTCGCCATCACGCTATTGCCGTAACGAAAACATGGTAGTCGTACACGTCGTGGGTCGTGATGTTTTCGAATGCAGCACTCTGTAACTGAGCTCGTATCCGAGAGACGGGGACGCGTCGGCCTGCGGGGGGGCTTTTGCCGTTTTCATCGTCGGCCCAATCGACAATCGCGATGGTCCCGCCCGGTTTCAACAAGCGCATGCACTCAACTAGAAGGGATTCTGGTGTATCCAGCTCATGATGCACTTGGGTCATGACAATGAAGTCAGCAACATCGTCGTTTAAATCGACATGATTTGGTGACATCTGGAGCGGGTGGAGATTATCGAGACCGCGTCCTTTGGCATCCTCTCGCAGTTCGTGGACCATGCCTTCGAGTATGTCGCAACCATAGACTTTCGCGTGCGGAAAGTTTTCAGCAAAGGGTACCGTGAGGAAGCCGACCCCGGCCCCTACATCGATCAATGTGCATTTATCCGACGGTTGAAGGACTTGCCAGATAAGCTTTGGATTAAAATACTGGAGACGCTCAGGACTGCGCAATCGCCGGACCCGTTCCGGATCAAAACCCAACGTGTCTGCCATAACGGAATCTTACCTTGGTGACGGAATGAAATTAGATTATGCGTCGGTTACCTTATGATTGGTGGAACGTCAGACTTGCGAGACGATTGGGTGAACCGACTACTATTGGTGAGTCTTTGTTGTTGTCTAACGAGTAACTTACCGCTAAATGCAGAAGAAACTAAAGAGCGAAAGCGGCCGCCTTGGTTGCAAGCCCAGGTCGTGAATGCATCGATAGACATTAAGATGACCGTGACCCAACAGGGCATTTTCAGGGAGGCGGTCGGTGGCTTTCTCGACGGATTGACGGGCGAGTATGTTTCGATGGCGAAGCAACAAAAACCGGACATCCCCCGATGGATGAAACAGGCTCGCAGCCGACATGCCCGAACAATGGATAAGAAGATGCGTACGGCCCTAGACGACCAACAATACGATCGTTACCTCGTTTACCGGGCATTACTCCTGACGTCAACGGATGCCATGGTGGACCCGCCAAGCAGAGGCGGGACTCCCGCGAGATTTGCAGCCAACTGCAGAAAAGAAGCGTTTAGGATATGGCGGCCGCCCACATGGTGCCCCGTTGCGGATTCATCCTGAGGAGCACGCGATAGCATGAACCCCGATTCGCAAAACGTCGGCTCAATGCAGTAAGAAAACGTTGTTTGTGATGCCATTGGCAGCGATCGTTCAAACTCTAGCGTTCAATCGAGCCGAGTTTTGACGGATCGCGATCTTGGTTATCCCGAAACGGCGATGTCAGAGAATCTAATGGATGGCATGAACGCATGTCGGTTCATGTCCCAGCGCCGGGTCTTACCGATAAGACTGATCTTGTTCAACATCTCGTAGAAATTGCCAGCCACGGTAATGTTACGCACCGGCTCGATCCGCTCGCCGTCTCGGCACAAGAAACCCGATGCGCCAAAGCTGAAATCGCCAGCCACGGCATTGGCACCGGAGTGAGTACCGGTGAGATCGGTCAATTCCAGATATTCACCCGCGGTAACCACGTCGTCATCTGCATCGCCAGCCTCGATCTCGAGCTGATGTAGCTGCACTTCGAGCGTTGATCGTGGCGAGCGTGCTCCGTTACCCGTCGTTCGCAGGCCGAAGTGAGCCGCGGTCGCACTGTTGTGGATAAATGTTTCGAGACTACCCCCGGAGATGAGTGAAGTGCGAGCCGTCGGACTGCCTTCATCGTCAAACAGCGCGTAACCGAAACCGTCGTCCATCAAGGGGGAATCAAAAAGATGGAGCCTTTTATCGGCGATGACTTCACCAACCTTGTCACGCATCGGATTAATCCCGTCTTTCGCAGCCTTACCTGAGAACATCATTGAGAAAGTTGAGAACATGGTTGGCTGACATTGCGCGTCGAATATTACGTCGTAGTGTCCTGAGGGAATGGCTTCTCCGTACAGTAATGCTAAGCAGTTGGCGTGAGCCGTATCGACGATGCTGTCGATATCGAGCTCATCGAAGCGACGCGCACTTTGTCCCCAACCTTCCATAACGTTCTTGTCGCCTTCTTCGACGAGAGCTGCTGCTTGGGAAAAACACGCGCGGACCCTGGAAGTCGCTTCGAGTCCAGCCGTAGAAAAGATCCTTTGAGCAGCCGTCACGTCCGAGACGCCGTTGTATGGAACATTCTTGACTTTATCTCGTGCCGCAAGTTCTCGCTCGAGTCGCAGTACGGCGTCGATTTTTTCTTCCACGGACACGTTATCCGTTGGTGCCAGCACGGCATCGTCAGTGGTCAGCGTAATGTTGGTGTTGGGTATTTTCTCATTCACGTCCGAGCGGGCATAACTCGCGTTGACCAACGCTTGATCCACCATTAATCGTAACGCCGCGTTATCGGCAGCCTCGCTGTACGCGACGCCGGCTTTATCGTCTTTGATAACGCGGACACCGAATACCTGGCTTGAACTGACCTTGTGCTCTTCGAGCTCTCCGTCCCGAGCTTTTAAGGATAGCGAGGATCCTTCGGCAATCATGAGATCGCCAGTTGCACCAGCCTCCGCGATCCACCCCAATACACGCTCCGCGGCTTCCATCAAGCGTTACCTCCCACCAAGATATCGTCGACCTTGAGCGAGGGTTGTCCAACCGTAGTGGGGACAGCCCCTGAAACAGATCCGCACATGCCACAAGCCAGTGCAAAATCTACGCCCACCATGGAAATTTCTTTGAGTACAGCGGGTCCCGTGCTAATGAGCGTGGCTGCCTTTATCGGGTATTGCACCTTACCGTCTTCGACGTAGTAACCCTCGGTGACCGCAAAATTGAACTCACCCGTACCCGGTTGAACGGACCCGCCACCCATATGTGAGGCGTAAATACCGCGATCGATCGAGGCGATCATGTCGTCCAGCGTGGCGTCACCCGGTTCAATGAACGTGTTTCGCATGCGCGAAGCCGGTGCAAATTTATAGGATTGGCGTCTTCCGGATCCGGTCCGGGTATAACCTGTCTGCTGAGAGCCGACTCGATCGGCGAGAAAATTCGTGAGCTGACCTTCCTTGATGAGCTGCGTATGCTGCGTAGGCATACCTTCATCGTCGATGTTAATGGAGCCCCACTCCTTAGCCATGGTGCCGTCATCTACCGCGTTGACCACGGGATTTGCAATCATTTCACCCATCTTGTCATGGAAGACTGACGCTTTTTTTGCGACTGACGTTGTTTCCAAAAGATGGCCGCAAGCTTCGTGAAAGATAACGCCTCCAAAGCCTGGACCGATCACCACGGGCATACGGCCAGACGGGCAGGCCTTTGCAGATAGATTGACCAAGGCTTGTCGCGCCGCTTCGCTCCCTGTCCTATCCGAATCTATAGCCTCCTGAAGTTCCCATCCGATAAGTCCACCGTCGTTAAATGAACCGGTCGCTTGCTCGGACCCGTTGGTGGCAATAGCGCTCAAACTGGCACGGATGTAATTCCGAATGTCGGAGGCGTGCAGGCCTTCGCTGGTGAAAATCTCAACCGACTGTTCTCGCTGCAAGCAGCCGCCCCGAGTCTGCGAAATCATGTTGCTCGCCGCCCGGGCAGTACGATCCGCTCTCAGCAAGAATTCGACTTTGCTTTCAACCTCAGAGCCCTGGGTAAGTGTTTTTTCGGCGTGGTGAATATCGTCTGGTACGGAGAAGTCGAAACTGGCACCAATGGTGTCTGGATCCTTTAAATCTTTCGCGCTTAGCTCGGTGATGATTCGGCAGAGCTCGTCGTTGTCGGTCCTGTTTGTGAACCCGTAGAGAACCTTTGTTCCGTAGATGACGCGAACACCGATGCCGAAGTCGATGCCAGATTGCACGGCCTGCACCTCGCTGCTGAGGGTGCTGATATTGTTCACCTGATTTCTTTCGATAAAGAGTTCAGCGAAATCAGCACCAAGAAAGAGGGCGTGGTCGATAACGGACCTCGCAACGGAAGTGTCGAGCATGAGTTTGCCTGGGTGTGGTATGACCCACTAGCTTACACCAGCCGGGCAATCGACCGACGGCATTACGAAGGGGTGCGCGGGCTATATCTGAGAGCGAAAAACCGACTTAACGGTCTTCTTGATGTAGCAAATAGTTGGATCCATAGGGAGAATCTGGACGTGGATCGATTAACGAGAAACGAGGATTAATTGTGATTCTTTCCGATGAAGTGGCGTTTTGGCCAACGGCACGTCAAGCCGAGGCGATAAGAACAGGTGAAATCTCTAGTCGGGAGTTGTTGGAATTACTGATTGCAAGAATTGAAAAGATTAATCCCGCCCTGAACGCGGTTATTACATTCGATTTTGAAGGTGCTCGGAAACTGGCCGACGAAGCTGACGCCAAGCTGAAACGTGGCAAGGTAATCGGCCCTCTTCACGGAATCCCCGTGACCATCAAGGATGCTCTTGAAACCAACGGCATACGATCAACGGGCGGCGCGTCCGAGCTGCATAATCACGTTCCAACGAAAGACGCCGCCGTCGTCGCCGCCATTAAAGAGGCCGGAGCAATTGTTCTTGGCAAAACCAACTTGCCTCGTTGGTCGGGCGACTTTCAAGCATTCAACGATATGTTCGGAACTACCGTTAACCCGTGGGACTCCACCAGGGTGCCAGGTGGGAGCTCCGGGGGTGCAGCAGCAGCCGTTTCCGCTGGCCTTTCTTCGTTCGAGATTGGGACGGACATCGGAGGTTCCATCAGGAATCCGGCTTCTTTTTGTGGCGTCTTTGGACATAAACCAAGTTGGGGGGTGGTCTCCTCAACTGGCTATTTGGATCACGAGGCGGGAGGAATCATCGAGGCCGACGTCAATGTTCACGGTCCGATTGCCCGATCGGCAGAGGACTTGGAGCTGCTGCTTGAAGTACTGGTAAGAAAGAACGGTCCCTTGATTGCGTCATTGGCTCCGCCACCCGACGACGTGAAGAAACTGAAGATTGCCGCTTGGTTAGACGATCCTTTTTGTCCGGTCGACAAAGAGGTTCTCACCGTCATGGATGACGCCGTTTCGAGTTTGGAGGAGGCAGGTGTGACCGTCGATCGAGAGGCCAGACCGGACCTCGATCCAGAATACGCTTCTTTACTCGGACTCTGGTTGGTGTCCGCGGCGATCGTCCAGTCCCTGCCGCCAGAAACGCTCGAAGGAATGGAAGTCGAAGGTGCAACACCACGAACCACACATCAAGAATGGTTAGAGAAACACGCGGAACGAGAAGCAATTCGAGCTAAATGGGCAGAATTTTTCGGTGCGTTTGACGCCGTGATTATGCCCATTAGTTTTGTACCGCCGTTCCCACATACTCAAGATGGTGATTTCGGAACACGTACGTTAGTTTGTAACGGCGAAGAAAGACCCTACGCGGACTTAACGCGGTGGACGATGTTGACTGGGATGGCGTACCTCCCGGCAACGACGCCACCGATCGGGTTCGATAGTGATGGTCTGCCGATTAGTTTTCAGGTCGTGGGTCCCTACGGTAGCGACTACATGACGATTCGGCTCGCGGGGTTTATTTCTGAGTTGCGTGGTGGCTATCCT
>CAXDSX010000111.1:0-7888 GCA_963992075.1 uncultured Pseudomonadales bacterium
TCTACGACGTAACCCGAGGCTCAGTCTTGTTTGGAGGGGAGTCGGTTCGACAGTTTCGTCTCGAAGATCTGCGAAGAAACATGGCCTATGTTCCACAGGACGCGGTCTTGCTCGCAGGCTCCGTCGAGGAAAATCTTCGCTACGGAGATCCTGCCGCAAGCGATGAAACGGTCCGGGCGGCATTGGAATCTGCAAACGCTGACTTTGTTCTCGGTCTTCCCGAAGGACTCGGCACCCGTCTCGGAGAGAACGGACAAGGTCTCTCGGGCGGAGAACGTCAACGCATCGCAATCGCGCGCGCACTGATAGCAGACCCCCGGCTATTAATATTGGACGAGGCGACAAGTGCCCTAGACCCAAGCAGTGAGGACGCGATCCGACGCACCATTGCACGCCAACACGGTGAGAGGACCGTACTCATTGTCGCGCACCGGCTATCGACGGTCTTGCAAGCTGATCGCATTATTGTGTTTGATCGTGGAGGCATCATCGGCGAGGGATCTCACGACGAATTGATCAGTAACAATAAGTTATACAGGCAATTTGCGTCGGTCCAAAACCTATCCACTCCCCAGAACGTGACACTGTTTCGATACGGATCAAAAGCAAACGAAACCGCCTAGGTATTAAATCTTCGGTGATGCCAACCGGGGATAGCTGATTCGTGGGGATATCCCGGATACACTCCAATGATTGCAGGGTACGAGGGGTGTGCTATGGGTCCGTTAAATGGGTTTCGCATCATTGAACTTGCCGGCATAGGGCCAGGGCCGTTTTGCGGCATGATGTTGTCGGATATGGGCGCCGAAGTTATCCGAGTGGATCGGATCGCGAAAGGGGTTGGCTCACCAAACGACGTGCTTCAACGCAATAGACGGTCCGTGGCGGTTGATTTAAAAAGTCCTACGGGAACCGAGATTGTGCTCAAGTTGGTTGAATCTGCTGACGCGCTCTTTGAAGGATTCCGACCGGGCGTGACAGAACGGCTTGGTTTAGGCCCGGATGAATGCATGGGACGTAACGAAAAATTGGTGTACGGGCGTATGACGGGATGGGGCCAAGATGGCCCTCTCGCTCAGGCTGCCGGTCATGACATTAATTACATCGGGCTGTCGGGGGCACTGCACGCCATCGGTGAGCCAGGCGGGAAGCCTGTTCCCCCCTTGAATCTTATCGGGGACTTTGGTGGTGGTGGCATGCTCCTTGCGTACGGATTGGTTTGCGCCCTCCTGGAGGCACAAAAATCGGGCAAGGGACAGGTAGTAGACGCAGCCATGGTGGATGGGGCGGCTTCACTTATGGCCATGTTCTTTTCTATGGCGGGTCGGGGCTTCGACGATAAACGTGGAACCAACCTGCTGGATGGTGGTTCCCATTTTTACAACACGTATGAAACTAAAGATGGGGAACACGTGTGTGTTGGTTCGATTGAGCCGCAGTTCTATCAGCTCTTGGTTGAAAAGGCGGGCGTTGACGCGAATCGTTTTGGACCACAAATGGACAAAGGCCAATGGTCGGGCTTTAGGGATGAACTCGAAAAAGTTTTTAAGACGAAGACAAGAGACGAATGGTGCAAAATCATGGAAGGGACCGACGTATGTTTTGCACCCGTCCTATCGGTTTTCGAAGCTCCTACGCATCCTCACAACGTACACCGCGGTACGTTCATCGAGGTAGAGGGTGTTGTCCAACCTTCGCCATCCCCCAGGTTTAGTCGTACTGAGGCCGAAGTCTCGCACGCAGCAAGGGCCCCAGGAGAAGATTCGACCGAGGTACTCTCGGGCATCGGTTTTGCTGAGGATGAGTTGCGATCGTTGCGCGAGCAAGGCGTAATCGGTTGATGCTTGCAGGGCGGACGTGTGCCCACTACATGCCCTAATCGTCCTCTGATGAACAACAGTTAGGGCGCTGAATGATGCTTTCGAGTTACGAGCAGGATTACCGACGATCTTTAGAGCACCCGGAGCTATTTTGGTCGGAACAAGCCAAGGCAATTGACTGGTTTCACTCGCCCGAACGAGTGATGGAAGAGGACTCGAACGGGGTCGTACGGTGGTTCGGTGGTGGGAAGCTGAATACGGCTTGGTTGGCCTTGGACCGTCATGTGGAAGCGGGTCGAGGCGACCAGATCGCGTTGATTTATGACTCGCCGGTTACCAATACTGTGGCGCGGTTTACGTACCGCGAACTCACCGAACGAGTTGCGAAGGTGGCTGGGGGACTGCGAGGGTTGAATGTTGTTCAGGGGGACCGGGTCCTTATATATATGCCTATGGTGCCGGAGGCCGTGATCGCAATGCTCGCATGCGCGCGAATTGGAGCTGTTCATTCGGTGGTATTCGGTGGCTTCGCCGCTCGGGAGCTAGCGATGCGGATTGATGATGCAAGTCCACGAGTCGTTCTCACGGCGTCTTGCGGAATCGAATTCCAGTCGGTGATCGCGTACAAACCATTGTTGGATGAAGCGATAGGGATCGCGAAACACAAACCAGCAGCCTGCGTTGTCCTACAACGAGAGTTGCTGGAAGCGCCGTTGATCGCTAGCCGAGATCACGATTGGGCTGAATGGGAAGCTGCCGCCGAAAACGCGTCGTGGGTTGCATTGGACGCGCTCGATCCTTTGTACATTCTCTACACGTCGGGTACGACTGGCAGACCCAAAGGCGTATTGCGGGATCAAGGCGGACATGCGGTCGCGTTGAACTACAGTATGACCGCCATCTACGGAACGGGTGTTGGGGAGGTCTATTGGGCGGCTTCCGATGTCGGTTGGGTGGTTGGGCACTCCTATATCGTATATGGGCCCCTGATCAAGGGTTGCACGACGTTGCTATTTGAGGGTAAGCCTGTGCGCACCCCGGACGCGGGGACCTTTTGGCGAGTCCTTGCAGAACATAGGGTAAAGACGTTTTTCGTTGCGCCGACCGCATTTCGGGCCATTCGCAAAGAGGACCCTCATTGTGAGCTGATGCGGAAACATGATCTTTCTGCACTGGAATATTTGTTTGTTGCTGGAGAACGGTTGGATCCTCCGACCTACCAGTGGCTGAACGAGGTATTGACGGTGCCCGTCATTGATCATTGGTGGCAAACCGAGACGGGATGGCCGATTTGTTCAAATATGGCGGGATACGGCCTCGTTGAAACGAGACCCGGCTCGCCAACGTTTCCGGTCCCGGGCTACGATCTCAAAATACTCGACGAAGACGGGAATGAGCTGGACGCCGGGCAAGACGGAAACGTTGTGATCAAGGAACCGCTGCCACCTGGATCGTTACCGACGGTGTGGAGGGATCATGACCGATACAGGGAGTCGTATTGGGCTCGATACCCGGGGTATTACCTGACAGGGGACGGTGGATACCGCGATGAAGATGGATACGTCTATATCATGGGCCGAGTGGACGACGTCATGAATGTGGCGGGCCATCGGTTATCGACGGGTCAGATGGAAGAGGTCGTTGCGGATCATCCGGCGGTTGCAGAGTGTGCTGTCGTTGGAATTCGCGATCGGGACAAAGGCCAAGTGCCACTTGGCCTCGTGCTGCTAAAGGACGGAGTCAATATCGAACTATCGACGTTAGAGCAGGAATTGGTTCAGATGGTACGACGGCATGTGGGGGCCTTTGCCAATTTTCGAAAGGTTTGCGTGGTCCCGCGGCTTCCGAAAACGCGTTCAGGAAAGATCTTAAGGCAGGTTCTTCGGCAAATGATTGATGGAGATCCCTACAAGGTTCCTTCAACAATCGACGATCCTGTTATTCTTGAGGAAGTAGCGAATGTTCTCGTGGATTCGGGTGTGATGGAGGCTAACGAATGATCATTGTTCACGGCGTAATTCCGATCTTGCCGGAACGGCGAGAGCAGGCGTTAGAACTCGCTCGAGACATGTCGGATGCGACTCAGTTGGAGCAAGGCTGTGTTTCCTACGACTTTTACGTGGGGTTACAGGACCCGAACACCTTGGTTCTGTTTCAAGAGTGGGAAACCATGGAAGCCTTGATGCGGCATTACCAGACCGAACACATGAAGCTCTTCATGAACGCGCTTCCGGAGGTCGTATCCGGAGAAATTAATACGCGACGTTTTGCGGTTCAGACCATGGAAGCAGCCGCAAACGAGCCGGAGGAAAACTATGCTTCCAAGCGAGAGGCACCTCGCATCGTCCACTAACCATGCGTAGCGACCGCGTCGTTAACCAATAGTTATGGAGCGCAGCATCGAAGCCCGACTCCTATACTAGGCTTATGACGCGGAGGGAGCGATTGATGGGCGCGGATCTCGTTGGGTATTGCCGCTGGTTTGGGAGTCAAGTGTACGAGCAGTTCACTGGCTACGACTGCTTTAAGTCTGCTTCAGCGTTGACCTACACTACCTTGTTTTCGATCGTACCCATCATGGCCGTTGGGTATCGGACCTTGGCGTTCCTCCCAGAATACGATCAAGTAGGTGATAAGGTGTCGAACTTTATTTTCCGCAATTTCGTGCCCGAATCGAGCGCAATTATTCAGAGCCAGCTAGCAGATTTTTCGTCTCGCGCTCTGCAGTTAGCGGGGCCAAGTTCGGTAATCTTGCTCGTCACCTCATTTTTGCTGTTGGTCACGATAGAGAAGTCTTTCAACGATATCTGGCAGATCCATGAGCGGAGGAAGGGTTGGTCGCGACTCGTCAATTATTGGGCCGTGCTCACCGTCGGGCCACCCTTGTTGGTCGCGAGTATCGTTGGTAGTACATACCTACTCACGTTCCCGTTGGTTACGGAGAACGCCCCATTGATAAGCGAAGTGATGCTGGGCTGGTTGCCTCTTGTCGCGACGATCGCGACGTTTACTGCGTTGTTTTATGCAGTACCCAACACGGGTGTACCTTTCAAGCATGCGTTCGCCGGAGGCGTCCTGACGGCAATATTTTTCGAAATCGGTAAACTCGGCTTCCGCTTCATGGTGACCCAAATCGATGTGACCACTGTCTATGGGACCTTTGCGGCGGTGCCGTTTTTCCTCATGTGGCTTTATACGGTGTGGATATTGATTTTGGTGGGAGGGATTTTTGTTCGAACACTTTCCCTACCCCGAGATGTTGTCAAAGCCACCCCTGAACCGCTTGTGATCAAGTGTGTGCGGGTGCTGAAATTACTTCGAGACGCGCACGTCGATGGTTCGAGCGTAACCGAAGGGACGATTATTCGATCCGTGCCGATGACTCAGGAGGAACGTGAACGAATTATTGCGGTGTTGCGACAAGAACGGTTATTACAAACGACCGGCGAAGGTCGTTGGGTACTTGCGCGCAGTTTGACCGAGGTGACCCTTATGTCCTTGCATTCGCTTCTGTCTGGGACGATGTTGCTTGAGGACTTAAATGGCATAGATGGATTTGAGTCGATTACCGACCGCCTCCGCGCATGCGTTGTTTATGGGCATGAACAATTGGATGTAAGTCTTGACGAAGTATTGGCAAGTTAGTCTGGTCATCGCGGTCGTTGCGATAGCCCTAGGTTGTCAGGATGCAACGATTGAGGTCGATGACGGTGGTGTCTTCGAAGAAACGGATTGGCGAGGTCGATGGACACTGGTCAATTATTGGGCCGAGTGGTGTGGTCCCTGCCGAGATGAGATACCGGAACTAAACGAGATCCAGAGGATGGGATCCGAACTGGGAGTTCACGTCGTTGGCGTTAATTATGACGGTGTTGAAGGCGACGCGCTGACATCGTTAATCAAAGCGATGGGCATCGACTTCCCGGTTCTATTAGAGGACCCAAGGTTGCGGTGGGAGTTGGCCGTCCCTTCGATTTTGCCCACCACACTTTTGATTAACCCCAACGGGGAACTGGTTACCATCCTTATTGGACCGCAAACGGTGGAGTCATTACTTGAAGCTGTTGGGACAGCCCAAATTAGTGCTGCAAACGCTCCAGCACCTGTGTGGGGGTAATGAGCTCCAATTGACCACGTCGATATCCGTATTCGAGCCGACCTGCCGACAGATTTCTCTCACCCACAACAATGCGGTGGGGTAAGCCAAGCAGATCGGCGTCGGCGAATTTGACCCCCGGTCGTTCGTCGCGGTCGTCGAGGAATGCGTCGATGCCGGCATCGAGACACTGGTCGTAGAGTTCGTGAGCTGCTGAGCGAACGGCCTCGGAACGGCTGTAATTAATGGCAATAATGTGGACCATGGCCGGTGCGATGGATTCTGGCCAGACGATGCCTTGCTCGTCATGACATTGTTCCACGGCGGCGGCAACTAGCCGTGAAATCCCCATGCCGTAACAACCCATGATCAGTTCTCGCGAGTTGCCTTCGGCATCCTGAATGGCGATGTTCATGGGAGACGTGTATTTGGTCCCCAACTTAAAGATGTGGCCGACCTCAATACCCCGCATGAATTTGAGGGGACCACTGGAATCGGAAGCGGCATCGCCTTCGACCACATTGCGGATATCGACAACTCGAGTGAGGGGCATGTCTCGGTTCCAATTCGCCCCGGTAAAGTGGAAGCCATCTTCATTGGCGCCACAAACGAAGTCGCTGACGATCGCAGCACTACGATCAACACAAATCGGAACACTTAACTTCACCGGGCCAATGGATCCTAGACCACACCCGAGTGCGCTACGGATATCTTCTTCGCTCGCAAACTGGAGCGGTTGCGCGACCTCTGTTAAACGCGCCGCTTTCTTCTCGTTAAGTTGATGATCGCCTCGGAGCACAAGGGCCACTAGCGAGTCGGTTCCCCGAACGATCAGTGTCTTTATCGTTTTCTCTTTTGAGATCTGAAACAGGTCCGCGACGTCGTCAATCGTGTGGACATCGGGCGTGGGGTTTTTTTCGAGCGCGAACTGGGGTTTGCCGAGATTTCCGGTGGCGACGGCCTCAGCCTTCTCGACGTTTGCTGCATAGGTGCTGCTAGGACTGAAAGCGATCGCATCTTCGCCAGATTCTGCCAAGACGTGAAACTCGTGACTCTCGCCGTCGCCCTTCGTGCCTGGATCGGCGTCGACGGCTCTGAAATCCAAACCAATACGGTCCAGAATTCGGGAGTAGGCGTCGAACATAGCCTGGTAAGTCATTTCGAACGACGCGTCGTCCAAATGGAATGAGTAACCGTCCTTCATCACGAATTCGCGGGCTCGCAAAAGACCAAACCGCGGCCGTATTTCGTCGCGGAATTTCGTATTGATTTGGTACAAATTGCAAGGAAGTTGTTTGTAGCTCACGATCACCTTACGGATCAGATCACTGACAACTTCTTCATGGGTAGGCGCGAGGGCATAGTCCCTATCGTTGCGATCACGCATCCTCATCATTTCAGGCCCCATCAGGTCCCAACGCCCGCTCTCTTGCCAAAGTTCGGCGGGTTGAACCACAGGCATGAGTATTTCCTCGGCGCCTGTCTTGTTTAATTCATCGCGAACGATGGCCTCGATTTTTCGAAGTACACGAAGACCCAATGGAAGCCAACTGTATAGGCCCGAGGCCAGCTGCCGGATACATCCGGCGCGCAAAAGCAAGATGTGGCTGGCGACGTCGGCGTCGGTTGGCGTTTCCCTGAGGGTTGGAATTATCGTTTGGCTACTTAACATCGGGCGGGATTATCCGTGATGCAACAAGAGCCTGTCTCCCCCAATCTAACGGCGTAGGGTTCTGGTGCCGAAGGTTTGTCGTTGGTTTCGATGCGGATGGGTTCTCGGAACAGGGGGATCCTTGATCGGAATGTTATTTGACCGGGAATTTCTATATTCTTCCCGGCCGCCTGAGATTGGTTAGGAGACTTCTGGGTGCCCATATACGAGTATGCGTGTGTTTCGTGTGCTGTCTCTTATACACATCTGACGCTGCCGACGAATAGAGAGGTGTAGATCTCGGTGGTCGCCGTATCATTA
>CAXDSX010000112.1:0-7801 GCA_963992075.1 uncultured Pseudomonadales bacterium
TAAGAGACAGCTACCAAGCTCGAATGGGACGAATCTAGAAAGCGATCTCGCGGAGACGCTCAGTACGAACAGAAGTTAAAACGCACGACGAGCGACTAAAAGCCGATACGGAGATTGCGCTTGCGAATCATTCGAAGCGTCAATCCATTCGCAATTGAGAACACCAGTAGAGTGTTTTTTTGCGCCGAAAATCAACGAATTTCCCGTGTTGACATCCTTACCTTGTTTGTTGATCCTTCACGCTCCGTGGATGGGGGAATTTAACCCGGATATCAATCAGCCGGGCCACAAGCAACGGCTTTTTGTATCGTTTCTCGCGGAGCGCTGAACACGGCGCACGTTTGTCGGACACTGCGAACTCTGTGATAAGTTGCGTTGTTCGAGATTGAATTTTTTGTTTCCTTTAGGAAGTCGAATGAAAAACGTCCAAATATCGAAGTTGTCGACGTCGTTGATTGCACTTTCATTTGTGGTGCTATCGACCAGTGCAGGAGCAACCGTCGTCAACGATATCTTTAAGGTCGCAGAGCAGATTAATGCTCAGGCTAAAGCGTCCCAAGTCAAGATTGATGCCACGACCGAACAAACACGAGAGCTTTACGCCGATTACAAAGTGGTTCTAAAGGAAATAGAAGGCCTGCAGGTGTACAACCGTCAACTCGAACGACAAATCGCGGTTCAAGAGCGCGAGATGGCGGAGTTGGCCGCTTCGATCGACAGAGTTACGGAGGTCGAACGCCAGGTCATGCCACTTATGCTGCGTATGATCGAGGGTCTGGATCAATTTGTTGGATTGGATATCCCGTTCCGGTTTGACGAACGTCAAGAGCGTGTTGACCGGTTACGGACGATTATGGATCGCGCGGATGTCGCGGTATCAGAGAAATTCAGCCAGGTCCTTGGCGCGTACCAGATTGAGAACGAATACGGGCGGACGCTCGAAGCGTACAGCGACACCATCAATCTGAACGGTTCCGACATTATCGTTGACTTGTTAAAAGTCGGACGAGTTGCTCTCGTTTGGCAATCCAAGGATCGCGAAATAACCGGGTGGTATAACAGACAGACGAAGCGATACGAAGAGATCGACGAGTCCGACTACGCCACGTCCGTGAGTCGGGGGATCAAAATGGCTCGCAAACAACTGACGGCGGGCTTATTCGCCGTGCCCGTCATCGCACCGGAGTCTTGAGCATGAAACTAAGATATCGAATTAATCAGGGCATGCTCGTCGCACTCGTCGGACTAGTGGCAACCGCCGTCTATGCAGAAGAGTCGGCGACTGAAGAAAGTGCCGTCATACAGGTGGGGCTTGACGTCGTGCCTGCAGACACCCTGGGCGACCTCCTAAAGAACGTGGAAGAACGCCGCGTCGTTGAGAGCCGCGAGAACGTGCAGCGGGAAAGGGACTTTCTCGCCAGAAAGGCGAACCAACAAAGCATGTTGGACGATGCAGAAGCTGAAAAACGGCGTGAAGAGCTCCGCAGTGAGCGACTCGAAACCCAATTTGAAGAGAACGAAATTCGTATCGGTGACATGTCAGAGCAGCTCGACAAGCGCTTAGGGTCGCTACGTGAGCTGTTTGGCGTACTGCAACAGGTTGCGGGCGACACCCGCGGCGTCTTTGAAGGGTCGATCGTCAGTGCCGAGTACCCGGGCCGTGGTGAACCCTTGGGGGAACTGGCCGCCAAGATGGGTAGTGCCACGCAATTGGCCTCCATTGAGGAGATGTCGGAATTATGGGAGGCGCTGCAGCAAGAGATGAACCGGACCGGCGAAGTTTCCCGATTCACCACCACCGTTAACCGACTCGACGGCATTCAAGAACAACGGGAAGTGGTGCGGGTTGGGGCGTTTAATATCGTTGGTGAAGATGGATACTTGAATTACGACATTGACGTTAGCGCCCTAGTGGATTTGGCGCGACAACCCTCAAGCGAGTTTCAGAATACAGCCGAAGATCTCTTTAGTGCCGACCGCGGCGACATGGTGCCATTGGCCATTGATCCGACCAGGGGTTCGTTGTTAAGCCTCGAAGTCGAAAAGGCGACGTTGGGCGAACAAGTTGGGTCCATTAGCAAGGGCTTTGTCAACGGTCAAGGTGGCATCATGGGTGCGATTATCATCTGGGTTGGCATCATCGGTGTGTTGCTTGCGCTGTGGCGTCTTGTCGATCTTTCACTGGTCGGAAGCAAGGTAAACCAGCAACGTGACAACGCGGATACGCCCACTGACGACAACCCGCTTGGAAGGGTCCTCAAGGTCCACGAAGACAATCGTGGAGTCGATGTCGAAACGCTCGATCTCAAGCTTGGTGAAGCGATCCTCCAGGAGACACCATCGATAACCAAATTCATCAATATCATTCAGGTGATTTCGGTGGTTGCTCCTCTCATGGGTCTGCTCGGTACCGTTATCGGGATGATTCAAACGTTCCAAGCAATCACACTCTTCGGCACCGGCGATCCTAAGATTATGGCGAGTGGTATTTCCATCGCCCTGATGACGACGGTGTTGGGTCTTTGTGTTGCGATTCCGACCACGCTGTTGCACGCGATTTTGGCGCAACGTAGTCGTTCCGTAACGCACGTACTGGAAGAACAGGCCCAGGGTTTGATCGCGCAGCACGCTGAGGAATCCGGGCAGTCGCTCGGCTAATCAGCGGTGGCCGATATTTATTACGCGATCGTTGGGTTCTTTGAACTCGGCGGGAACGTCGTGTATTTCATCGCGGCGACGACATTTCTAATGTGGACGTTGCTGTTTGAACGCATTTGGTATTTTTTCTTCGAGCACAAGGCGATTGTCGACGGCGTGGTTGGCGAATGGAATAGCCGTGCCGAGCGCACCTCTTGGAGCGCTCGTGCGATACGAACGTCGGTCATTTCCGAAACGAGGCAAATGATTCGCGGTAGTTTGCCGCTTATTCTTACCTGCATAACGCTCTGTCCTTTGCTCGGCTTGCTCGGCACGGTGACTGGCATGATCTCGGTGTTTGACGCCATGGCGAGTCAAGGTGGGAATGCGCGATCGATGGCGGCAGGGGTATCGCAGGCGACGATACCGACAATGTGCGGAATGATTGCATCGCTCACGGGCATCATGGGTTCTACCTTTGTCCGTCGAAAAATTGATCAAGAAACTGAACTGTTACAAGACCACTTGACCTTGGGAACGGTGGGGAGTCCCGTTTAATGGCGCGCCGGATGAATCGATTTTCGGGGGCGTCGGATGATTCGGATATCAATCTGACGCCGATGCTGGATGTGGTGTTCATCATGCTCATTTTCTTCATTGTTAGCGCGACCTTTATTAAGCAGGCGGGTATTGATGTCCTTCGGCCCGACGCGATGACTGACTCGGCTAAACCGTTGGTGAGCGTCCTCGTGGCGATTGGACCGAACGGGGATATCTGGATCGACAAGAACAAGGTTGATCCGGAGACAGTGCGTGCCCACATCGAGCGGTTGCACGCAGAAAATCCGAAGGGAGGGATCGTCATTCAGGCAGATCGATTGGCGAAGTACGAACGCTTGAAGGGCGTGCTAGATGCGGCCCGTGGTGCGGGCGTGACCGAAGTCGCGATATCAACTGAGGACTAGTCGAGGTTACCGCTTTGGTTAAACGATACTCTGTTAGTCTTGTGGTCGGTGCGATGGTCACCGTCGTGCTGCTTTTTATCATGCAGGCGGTGATCAGTACCGACGAAAGCGGATTGAACGAGGCCAAAGGCGGAAAAATTCTCGACTTCGTTCGATTGCAAGAGGATGAGGAGCTTGTCGTCAAACAACGTAAGCCCAAGCCCCCACCACCGCCAGACGAGCCGCCACCCAACATGCCGAAGCCAACGTTCGATGCCACGACCTCACAAGGTGTCGAGATAGGCATTGTGCAGGTGGACGTGAATGTTGATATTCAAGGAACGGGTGGATTTTCGTCAGACGGTGAATACTTGCCAATCGTTAAGGTAGCACCCATGTATCCGCGACGTGCAGCGGCACGAGGCATCGAGGGGTACGTGTTGCTGGAGTTCACCGTGACCAAAACGGGCGCCGTTCGTGATCCAAAGGTCCTTGAATCGAAACCGCCTGGTATCTTCGATCGGGCGGCAATGAACGCGTCGCTCAAGTTCAAATACAAACCGAAGGTCGTCAATGGTGAGCCCATTGAGGTCAGCGGTGTTCGGAATCGAATTACATTTGAGTTAACGGACGCCTAGGGGGACCGAGTGAAGAAACTATCAGCCTTTCTTGTAGCGGGCCTTCTGCTCGAATTTGGGGGATATGCTCTGCGGCAAGAGACCGGCCTTCAGCTGCTACCAACTCTAGATTCCGTGGCCTTCGCGGCTGAAGAAAGAAAGCGAAGAAAAGCCCGTCGTGTTCCAAATATCTCGGAAATGACGTTCCGGCGACTTGCCCAGGCGCAGGAACTGATGGATCTGAAGGAATACGACGCCGCCTTGGAAGTGCTGGTCGAAATGGACAGGCGTAGCCGTCGCTACAACGGCAACGAACTCGGTCAGGTTTATTCGATGTTCGCGTTCATCATGTTTTCGAAGGAGGACAATCCGCGAACCATTCAATATTACGAAAAAGTATTGGAGCAAGGGGACGACATTACCGAAGGGCTTGAACACGGCACCATGTATTCGCTCGCCCAGCTTTATTTTGTTGAGGAGGAATACCAACGATCCCTCGACATGATGAATCGTTGGCTTATCAAGAAAGCGGACTTTGGCGAGGACCCAGGTCCCAATCCGCGTTACTTCATGGGACAGGTCTACTACGCCATGAAAGACTACCCCGGCGCGACGAAGCAGATTGAATTGGCCATCACCATGGCTGAGGAACGCAACATGGTTCCCATTAAGGAAAACTGGTGGCAACTCCTCCGCTTTCTCTATTTCGAACAAGACAACTGGGACCGGGTTCTAGAAATTTTGCATGTACTGGTTCGAGACTATCCAAAGCGAGACTACTGGGTTCAATTGGCCGGAATATACGGACAAGAAGGGTATGAACGCGAACAAGTTCTCGCGATGGAGGTCGCTCACGCCGGCGGATACCTTGATCGGGAGCGAGACGTTCTCAACTACGGCGGCCTTTTGATGCAAGAAGAAGTCCCTTACCGGGCGGCCAAGTGGATGCAGGTGGGATTCGACGAAGAACTGGTGGAAGCGACAGCGAAGAACTTGCAGAGTTTGGGACAGGCCTACCAGATTGCACAAGATATTGATGACGCCATTCCTATCCTGGAAAGTGCGGGCAAGTTGTCGGAAGAAGGGGAAATTTTCTCGAGGCTGTCGCAACTCTATCTGGAGAAGGATGAGTACAAGAAGTGCACAGATGCAGCCGATAGCGCACTCGAGAAAGGGGTCGATCGCGAGTACAACACGGAAATAGTGTTGGGGATGTGCTTATTCAATCGGGATCGGTTGACTCAGGCGCGCAAGACTTTCGTGACCGCGCGCCGGCACGCGCGGGCTGACAAGAATGAGTCGGTCGAGCGCATCTGTAACCAGTGGATCACCTACATCGACCGGGACCGGATTCGACGCGACGAATTGGCGAAGGCAGAGGCTGAATTCGCGGGTTGATTCGTTGCGGTCAAACCGCGTAGGTTAATCATTCTCAATCACTAGACGGGCGCGGGCGGTGTTTACCGGTATTGTTCAAGGCGTATGTCCTGTCGTTTCTTGCGAAACCCAAACGGGAGTCACGCGGCTTGCCGTCGACTTAGGTGAACTCTCTAGCGGCCTCGAGGTGGGTGCGTCGATCGCGGTGAACGGCGTGTGTGTCACGGTCACCGAAATCGAGGCGTCATTGGTTGGTTTTGATCTCATCAAAGAAACCGTCGAACTCTCGAATTTAGGCGGTCTTGCTAAAGGTACTGCCGTGAATGTTGAGCGCTCTTTGCGAGTGGGCGACGAGGTCGGTGGTCACATTCTTTCCGGCCATATCGCGGGTGTGACCGTCGTAACGGAGGTAACGCCCGATGACGGACACCGACTGGTGACGATGACGGTTCCCACGGAGTGGATGGCCTACCTCATGCTTAAGGGTTTCGTTGCGCTCAATGGGGCGAGTCTGACTATCGCCGAGATCGATCGCGCAGCCGCGACGATTGCGGTCAGTCTCATACCGGAGACCCTGGCGCGGACGACGTTTAGTCGTGTTGAAGTAGGAGATCGGATCAATCTGGAAGTAGATTCCCAGACCCAAGCGATTGTCGATACGGTTCGAACGGCCCTACAAGATGAAAGCTGGCGTGAGGCAATCCGCTAGATCGCATCTTGGTGCACCCTCGCGGCCATGGCGACGAAGATGGAGCGGGCTGTTGACACCATTTCTTTTCCTCGGTTGTGGGCCGGCGAACGATTCGAGTGAGCCCGCCTTTGGTTCCTTGACTCTTGATCGGATTGTTGGTGTTTGGGAAGGCTCACTGGCGCAAGTAAATCTACGAATCGTCGTCCACATCGCCGATGAGGAGGGCGGACTTACGGTTCGGTTCGATAGTCCGGACCAGAACGCTTATGGCATTGTTGCTGACAGCGTTGACTCCGATGGTGCCCATCTCTCATTCAGTGTCGATTCGATCAACGCAAGTTATACAGGGACACTCAGTGATGATGGTTCAACGATTCAAGGTCGATGGGAGCAATCGGTGGTTCTCGATCTTGATCTGAAGCGGGCGGACAAGCACTCTGTTCAACACCGCAAGCAAAATCCAAACCCGCCGTTTCCCTACAAGATCGAAGACGTAGTTTTCTCCGGCGGAGCACCTGGTGTCACCTTGGCGGGCACCCTGACGTTGCCTGCTGAAACGGACGAAGCTCCGGTCGTCGTTCTGGTGACGGGATCCGGCGCGCAAGATAGAGACGAAACCGTTGTGGGTCATAAACCCTTCTGGGTGTTGGCCGATTATCTGACCCGGCAGGGTATTGGCGTACTCCGATACGACGATCGTGGGTTTGGGCAATCGACGGGGAACTTCGCGATGGCGACGACGGTGGATTTTGCCGATGACGCTGATGCCGCGGTGTCTTACCTCGGGAGTAGGACCGAAGTTGTTGCCAGTCGAATCGGCGTGGTTGGACACAGTGAAGGCGGAAACGTTGTCTCCATGTTAGCCGGGCGCGACGCGCCAATTGCGTGCGGCGTGTTAATGGCGGGCCCTGCCGTGTCAGGAGAACACATTCATCAGCGGCAAGTAGGGTTAATCATTGAACGGCAGCCATTCCCCATTTCAGCGGACCTTATTGAAGAGCTCGCCGCAATGAATCGATCGCTTTACGTTGCTGCCAGAACAAACGTAAGCCTTGACGAACGTCGCTTGCTTGCGAGGGACGCGTATCGATCCGCGTTGCGAGGATTCGACGAGATCGAACGAAAACTGTTGAACCTCGATGACGAACTCCAAGTCGACGCGATGGTGACGGATTGGTTTCGTTATTTCTTGGACTACGATCCGCGCGATGACCTTGAAGCATTGAAAATCCCGCTCCTCGCCATGTACGGAGCGTTGGACCTTCAAGTTCCGCCCCAGCAAAGCGTTCCGGTGCTAGAAAAAATCAACGCCCAGCATGGGAAGATCGAGATAATGACCTTTCCGGAATTGAACCATCTCTTTCAACACGCGACGACGGGTCTGCCATCGGAATACGCGACAATCGAAGAAACGTTAGCGCCTGAAGTAATGCGTGCCATGAAAGACTGGATCCTGGCCAATTGTTGACGACCCCAATCTTCTACTCTCGTGGCGGATAGAGTCCGTATTAAAAGTATATATAACAACTATTTAT
>CAXDSX010000113.1:0-7705 GCA_963992075.1 uncultured Pseudomonadales bacterium
GCCTCGGTCTCGTGGGCTCGGAGATGTGTATAAGAGACAGCGTGGCATCAACATACTCAAGAAACTTTGATTGGCGGTAGAGTCGGGCCAGGGTCCCCTCGTAGGCTTCGTACGTGTCATTGCGAGCGAACGACTCGTCACGTATTGCGTAGGCGACGTAATTGGGGAATTCGATTCGATACGTCATAAGTGATTCCTCAGCGCCGACGGGTTCGTCTGGACTATTCCCCAACCCTTCTAGTTCCTCTCGAAAATCCGAGGCAGGCGCTTGTTCGATAACCAACTCCAGGACGTTGTCCTTTGGCTCTCCTATCTCAGTAAGGTAGACATAGTTGAGCCGATTTAGATCGAGCCAATCGACGGGAGTTCGGTTCATCGCAGTGCCGAAATCGTCAGCTCTCCGACCGTTCTTGAGCCTGACGTAAATACCAGTTTCTTCCGGCGGGTAACCACAAAAGTAGCAAGGCGATTAATCCCAGTATTTTGGAAAGGAGGTCGGCAGTGCTGGTGGTTGTTAAACCCACGAGCACATGCCCTGTGTTGAGGAGGCCCCAAAGATAGGCAACCCAAATACCCGTAATAGTTGCCCGCACCCAGCCCCACGCATTGAAAGTTGCGTAGGCTAAACAACCCCAGAGCCCAATGAAAAATATTTCACCGCCATGGTTGTCAACCAGGTTAGGTTTTAGGATCCACGAAACGACAAGGGCGACCGTGTTGAACGCGAGCAGTCCAGACGCCACACGGATGGCCATGGGCCGGCTGCGGATTGCGGTGGATATCGAGTCGACTAAACCCATGGAAGTTGCGTATCGGTGTAAACGTTGTTTTGCGGAGGATATCGCTCCGGTTCGTCGAGGCTACAGATGGTGACATCGATCACATCGGGGTGTTCGGCAAGTACGCAGGCGATTGGTGTACCGCAACTAGCGCAAAAATAACGAGTCCCGTGTGAGGAGGATTGGAGAACTTCGGGTTCGCCTTCGATGTAATCGAAGTCTTTTGTGGGCACCACCAGCCAAGAAACGTACGCAGCAGCCGACGTTCGCCGACACATCGTGCAGTGGCAGTTGGCTGAAGGATAGGCGTCTTCCCTAATGCGATAACGAACTGAACCACAAAAGCACCCACCTTCTAAATTCATGGTCGTGAACCCAATTAAATTGATTGCGATAGCCTACCCGTGGCGCTAATTTTTTTCAGATCTAGCATATGTCGATCCGCTTGGGACGCCGATATAGCGTTCCAGAACTTGCCGTCATCGGGTGCTAACGGTATGGTGACGGCGGCTTGAGACCGCACTTTTTTTGCTCCTGGGGGATGCGGAGTCCATGGGTGTTGACGAGACGATGGGCGACATTTGGCCTTTCGTTATTTACACGTTAGTTGTAGGTGTTGTTCTAGGCGCAACGCTTTTACTTTCCTGGTTTTTTGGCGCAAAGGCTCGGCACGGTGGGGCCCAAGACATCCCTTATGAATCTGGCATCGTGCCTGTGGGCGAAGCCGAAGATATGCGTTTATCGATCGAGTTCTACTTGGTCGCCATTTTCTTTGTCATCTTTGACCTAGAGACGATTTTTATTGTTGCTTGGGCTGTTGCATTTGAGGAAGTCGGTTGGGTGGGATATGCCGGTGTCGCAGTATTCATCGGCATTTTATTGGTGGCACTGGTCTATGAGCTGAAATCCGGTGCGCTTGAGTGGGGACGCAAATCACGCCACTCCGAACCCTCGAAATATGCTGTTTTGGAGAATCGTTAGTGGAATGGCGATTGATTAAGACGGAGCCGGGAGCGTCCATGCAGCCGGTTGAAGACGCCTACACCGAAGACGCGGCCAAGGGATTCTTGACCGCGAAACTTGAAGATCTTGTGGCTTTGGGCAGCTCAACCTCGATCTGGCCGTTCAACTTTGGTCTGTCGTGCTGCTATGTCGAAATGGCCACGAGTTTTACGTCACGACACGACATTTCTCGGTTCGGAGCGGAGGTGATACGGGCGACCCCTCGCCAAGCTGACCTAATCGTCGTTTCAGGGACCGTGTTCCGGAAGATGGCGCCGGTTCTCCAACACCTATACGAACAATTGTTGGAACCACGCTGGGTGATTTCAATGGGTTCGTGCGCTAACTCGGGCGGTATGTTTGATGTCTACAGCGTTGTTCAAGGGTCCGATAAATTTCTACCGGTCGACGTCTATGTCCCTGGGTGTCCACCGCGTCCGGAGGCATTTATGCAGGGCTTGACGCTATTGCAAGAGTCCGTCAAAAACACCGAGCGACCGTTGTCGTGGATGATCGGAAACGACGGGAGCGTGTCGAAGTACGATCCCAGTCAACGAGACAAACACACTCCCGAGCGGATGAAAGCCACCGACCTTGAAGAGCCGACGACCGTCGGGGATGCACCACTGACCACGGATTTACTGGGGAAGAAGCGCGGTAGTTAAGCAGTGTCTGAAGTAGCTGAATCAACAACAGGACCTACTGGGTCAACCGTGGTTGACGGCCTCGCGGCTAAAGTGGGGACGGAGCGCTGCACCGTTCAGAAAACGGCGGACAACATCCCCACGATATGGGTGCCTCGCGAAGAGATCGAGTCGGTCCTCCGTTACCTGAAGGATGAGGCGAGCGAAACGTACGAATTGCTGTTTGATGTCTCCGCGATTGACGAGCGGGCAAGACAGCATCGGGAAGACCAGCCGGATTCGGACTTCACCGTGTTTTATCACCTAATTTCCGTCTCGGGGAATAGCGACATAAGGATTAAAGTCCCATTGTCTGATGCGGATAGCCGCGTCAACAGCGTTTCGGCGATCTATCCAGTGGCCAATTGGTACGAACGCGAGGCGTTCGACATGTTTGGGATCGATTTTGCCGGCCACCCCAATCTACGCCGAATACTGACGCCGCCGCTTTGGGAAGGGCACCCGCTCCGAAAGGAACATCCAGCCCGGGCAACCGAAATGGACCCGTTCGAGATGACGCCAGAATTCCAGAAAGCGCAGCAAGATGCGTTGAAGTTTGTTCCCGAGGAATGGGGGATGAACACCGACGCGAAACACACGGACTTCATGTTCCTCAATTTAGGGCCGAATCACCCTAGCGTGCACGGAGTTTTTCGTATTGCGTTGCAGCTCGACGGTGAGGTCATCGTGCAGGCCGTTCCGGATATCGGGTACCACCACCGGGCGCAGGAAAAAATGTCCGAACGCCAGTCCTGGCACACCTACATTCCTTATACCGACCGCGTTGATTACCTGGGTGGCGTCATCAACAATTTTCCTTACGTCATGAATGTCGAAAACATGGCGGACATGAAGGTGCCGGAGCGTGCCCAAGTCATTCGCGTGATGTTGGTGGAGTTGTTTCGAATAGCCAGCCATTTGCTCTTCTACGGGACGTTCGCACAGGACGTCGGGCAGATGTCGCCGGTCTTTTATATGTTTGCTGACCGGGAGCGTTTGCTCTCGATCATTGAAGCGATTACGGGTGGCCGTATGCATCCAAGTTGGTTCCGAATCGGTGGTGTTTGCCAGGATCTTCCCGACGGTTGGGACGCCATGGTGCTGGATTTTTGTGACTACCTGCCAAAGCGGCTCGACCGATATGAAAAAATGGTGATGCAGAACGGTATTTTGCAACGCCGGACTAAAGACATCGGTGCATACAACACCGCAGAAGGGCTGGAGTGGGGCATTACCGGTCCTTCATTACGTGCCACGGGTAGCGACTGGGATTTGCGGAAAAAGCGCCCATACAGCATGTACGATCAGTTCGATTTTGAGGTTCCCATGGCTACCAAAGGCGACACCTATGATCGTTGCCGTGTCCGCGTGGACGAGATTCGGGAAAGTTTAAAGATTATCCGACAGTGCGCCGAGAACATGCCATCGGGGCCGTACAAAGCGGACCACCGGCTGGCGACGCCTCCTGCCAAGGAGCGCACCATGCAGGACATTGAAACGTTGATTCATCACTTTCTAAACGTCAGTTGGGGTCCCGTGATTCCGCCAGGTGAATCCTCGACCATTGTCGAGGCGAGGACCGGTTGGAATTCGTATTACTCGATATCGGATGGAGGCACGATGTCGTATCGCACACGAATTCGCACGCCGTCGTTCCCCGCGTTGCAGCAGATTCCCGTCATTAGCAATGGGTTCATGGTCTCGGACCTTATCGCCATCGTCGCCAGCATCGATTTCGTTATGGCGGACGTCGACCGATGAGTCAAGCGGAGTTGGTACAGGGGTTGTCCGACGAAGAAATCGCCGAAATCGAAGCAGAGATCGCGCATCTCCCAGATCGCGAGTCGGCGGCGATCGATGCGTTAATGATTGTGCAGAAACATCGCGGTTGGGTATCTGACACCAGCCTTCACGCCATCGCTCAACTTCTGGATATGTCTAGCGATGCGTTAGACAGCATCGCCACATTCTACAATTTAATCTTCCGCCAACCCGTTGGTCGCCACGTCGTGATGGTCTGTGACAGCGTCTCTTGTTATGTGATGGGTGCGGATGGACTCGGGAAGGCGATTCAGGAGCATCTTGGTATCGCGTTTGGAGGAACGACCGACGATGACCGCTTTACGCTCTTGCCGATCGTCTGTCTGGGAGCTTGTGATAAGGCACCGACGATGATGATTGATGAAGAGCTCATCGAAAACGTAGCGGCTGAGCGTCTTGGCGAGATTTTCGGAAGGTTTGATTAATGTCACTAATGGATACCAAACCCTTACTAGGGCGAGTCGAAGAAGTTGGAGGGTTGGTCGACCTAAACGCCTACGAGGCTGGGCAGGGATATGCCGCAGCTCGAAAGGCGTTAACCACGATGAGCCCGGAAGAAATCGTTAACTTAGTGAAGGACGCGAATCTAAGGGGTCGGGGTGGTGCTGGTTTTCCGACCGGACTGAAATGGAGTTTTGTACCTCAGGGAGATGCAGCGGGCGAGGGGGTTAAGTACCTCGTCTGCAACGCCGATGAAATGGAACCGGGCACCTTCAAGGACCGATTTTTGCTGGAGCACAATCCGCACGTTCTGATTGAGGGAATGATCATTGGCGCGTACGCGATTCAAGCAGAGAAAGCGTATATTTTTCTCCGCGGCGAATACCATCAACCCTATCGACGGCTCGTCGAGGCACTTGCCGATGCGACGGCCCGAGGCTTTTTGGGAAACGGTATTTTCGGTACCGATTTCAATCTGGATCTGCGGATTCATAGTTCGGGCGGACGCTACATTTGTGGAGAAGAAACGGCGTTGCTGAACGCACTCGAAGGTAAACGGGCGCAACCTCGAACTAAACCTCCTTTTCCCCCGGCAAGCGGTGCCTGGGGACGACCGACCATCGTTAACAACGTCGAGACGTTTTGTAACGTTCCGGGGATCGTACGTCACGGGGTGGATTGGTATCAGGGCTTGGGCTTGACCGAGGACGCGGGCACCAAGATTTATGGGATTTCCGGTCGGGTCAATCGCCCAGGCCTGTGGGAATTACCGATCGGCACACCAATCCGAGAATTGGTTGAGCACCACGCGGGCGGCATGCGGGAAGGGTTTGAACTCAAGGGCATTCTCCCCGGGGGGGCTTCGACCGACTTTTTGGTGGAAGAGCATTTCGACTTGGCGATGGATTACGGCACCATTCAAGCGGCTGGTAGCCGGATGGGTACGGGCACCATGATCCTCATGGACGATTCCATTTGCCCGGTGGATATGTCGCGCAACTTGCAACACTTTTTCGCCCAGGAATCGTGTGGTTTTTGCACGCCGTGTCGTGAAGGGTTGCCTTGGCTTGAAGCGCTGCTCTTGGACATCGAGGAAGGGCGCGGTGAAGAAGGCGATCTAGAAGTACTCGATCGCAATGCGCAATTTATCGGTGCGCCCGGCAATACGTTTTGTTTGCACGCCACGGGCGCGATCGAACCGCTGCAATCTGCCCTCAAGTATTTTCGAGACGATTTCGAGGAACACATTCGGACCGGCAAATGTCGGTATCAAGGGAGACGCGGGTAGTGGCGACGATTGACGTTGACGGGCAGCAATACGAGGTCGAAGAGGGTCAAAATCTACTTCACGCGGTGTTGTCGCATCGGCTGAATCTCCCCTATTTTTGTTGGCATCCTGCGATGGGATCGGTGGGTGCGTGCCGGCAATGCGCGATCATTCAATACGCCGACGAGGACGACGAAAGGGGTCGACTCGGTATGGCGTGCATGACCGACGTGGTGGACGGCATGCGGATTTCTGTCGCGGCACCCCAGGCGGCTGACTTTCGCGAATCGGTTATTGAGTGGTTGATGGAGAACCACCCACACGACTGCCCGGTTTGTGAGGAAGGGGGTGAATGTCATTTGCAGGACATGACCGTGATGACAGGGCACTCGGTTCGCAAGTACCGCGGTAGCAAACGGACCTGGGAGAACCAGAATCTTGGGCCGTTCATTGGCCATGAAATGAATCGCTGCATCACGTGTTACCGGTGCGTGCGGTATTACCGCGACTATGCTGGTGGCACCGATCTGTCGGCTTTCGGGTCACGCAGTCGGATGTACTTTGGGCGATCTGAAGATGGTACGTTGGAAAGCGAATTTTCGGGAAATCTTGTCGAGGTTTGCCCGACAGGGGTATTCACTGACAAACCTTTCTCGGCACATTACACGCGCAAATGGGACCTCCAGTCGGCACCGTCTGTCTGCCCGGGTTGTGCCGTTGGTTGCAACGTGTTTCCCGGCGAGCGGTACGGGGTTTTGAAGCGTGTTCAAAATCGATATCACGGCGAATTAAATGGCTACTTCCTTTGCGATCGAGGTCGGTTTGGGTCGCACTTTATAAATAGTGACCAACGGATCCGACATGCTGGAGTGCGTGCGCAGGATGGTGTTTTCGAAGCGAATGGCGCGTCGAACGCCGTCGCGGAAGCCGCTAAGTTGGTTGGTACCGGCGCCATTGGCATCGGTTCGCCTCGAGCAAGTTTTGAAGCCAACTATGCGCTTAAGAAATTGGTTGGCGAAGAGCGTTTTTGTACGGGACTTGGTGATGACGAGGCAACGTTAATTGAACTTGCGTTATCCATTCAGCGCGAAGGCGGAGCCACCACGCCCTCGCTGACCGATGTTGAAGCAGCAGATGCCATACTCATTTTGGGCGAGGATGTGTTAAATACGGCGCCGCGAATCGCCTTGGCGGTGCGACAGGCGGTTCGGGCCGAGTCGTTCTCAATGGCCGAGGAGGCTGGGATCCCAAACTGGCAAGACGCAGGTGTCCGAGGCCACGCCCAGCGAGCATTAAGTCCACTTTTCATTGCGTCGGTGGCGGCAACGCGGCTTGACGACATTGCGTCAGCAACGTTGGGGAGCCCGCCACAAGATATTGCTCGAGTCGGTTTTGCGATCGCCCATGCAATTGATCCGACGTATGCGGGTGCAGACCTAGCATTGTCGGTTGGCGGGATTGATTTTTCAGATCAAGCGATTGCTGCTCTTAGGTCGGCCAAACGACCGCTTATCGTCTCGGGAACGGGCACGGGAGACCCCGACGTGTTGCGCGCTGCCGCGAATGTGGCCTGGGCATTAAAGGCGAAGGGATCCGATCCGGCGCTGCTGTTATCGCCTTTGGAAGCCAACAGCTATGGCGTTGCATTGCTTGGGGGCGGGCTGTCGATGCGCTGTCTCTTATACACATCTGACGCTGCCGACGAATAGAGA
>CAXDSX010000114.1:0-7576 GCA_963992075.1 uncultured Pseudomonadales bacterium
TTTCAAGCAGAAGACGGCATACGAGATCAGCCTCGGTCTCGTGGGCTCGGAGATGTGTATAAGAGACAGGTGCAGGAGTCGTCACAAAAATTGTTAGTTGAATGCTACCTACCACACATGCTGCACGCTAAGAAAAAGTACATCTGATTGTCTTGTAGCCCGCTAAAAAGGCGGGTTTTCCAAGTTTACACTCAGTCGACACGCGAGTATGATTCGCGGTCCGTTCGAGGGGCCGATGCTTCGTCTCCCAGAAGCGTCGTTAATAACGATTTGGAAAGAAAGTAGTGGCTGAAAACCAACGCATTCGTATACGCCTTAAAGCCTTTGACCATCGGTTAATCGACGTATCGACGGAAGAAATTGTGGATACGGCTAAACGTACGGGTGCTGAAGTGCTTGGGCCTATTCCATTACCGACTCGAAAGGAACGCTTTACCGTGCTGATTTCTCCGCACGTCGATAAAGATGCGCGCGATCAATATGAGATCCGAACGCACAAACGACTTATTGACATTGTGGAACCAACCGAAAAAACGGTAGATGCGCTTATGAAACTCGATCTTGCGGCAGGAGTGGAGGTACAGATCAGTTTGAATTAAGGAAGGGATCTTGTTCCAACGATTAAAGGTCGTTTGGGGAGATAACGAGTCCTGATTGGGGATCAATGATTAACGTCTTAAGCGCTTATCCGGAAAACTCGATGGGCGGTAATTGTAATGAGGCGTCGATTTCGAATGAAGGAAAGGTACAACATGCCCACCGGCATAGTAGGCAAAAAACTGGGAATGACACGCGTTTTTGACGACGCGGGCACGTCCACGCCTGTTACCGTCATTTCTGTCGAGCCGAATCGGATTACCCAAGTTAAATCGAACGAAGTTGATGGCTATCACGCGGTTCAGGTCACCACCGGCAGTTCGAAGAATAATACGGTCTCCAGACCGCTTGCGGGTCACTTTGCGAAGGCTAATATCGAAGCTGGTCGAGGTCTTTGGGAGTTTCGTTTAGGCAATACGACTGACGACTTGATTGTAGGCGAGGAGCTGACGGTGGATCAGTTCTTCGAGGGTCAAATCGTTGATGTCATTGGAACTTCGAAAGGTAAAGGGTTTGCTGGCGCTATCAAACGCTGGAACTTTAGTCATCAAGACAATACCCACGGAAATTCAATATCGCACCGTGCACCGGGCTCTATCGGTCAATGCCAGACGCCGGGGCGGGTATTTAAGGGTAAAAAGATGGCGGGGCACCTCGGGAGCGTACGGGTAACAACACAGAACCTTGTTGTTGTCAGAATCGATCGCGACAGGAATTTCATGTTAGTAAAAGGCGCCGTGCCGGGATACGTGGGCGGAGATGTGATTGTTATTCCTGGCGTTAAAGCTGGTAGTCAAAATGCCTCAACGTTTAAGGAAGCAAAAGTGGATGCAGAGTCCACAACATGATTGTCTCACTCTCATCTGGTGATGAATCGTTGGAGCTTTCTGACCTCGCTTTCGATCGAGAATACAATGAAGCTCTGGTTCACCAAGTGGTCACTGCCTTTTTGGCGGGAGGACGAAGTGGTTCTCGTGCTCAAAAAACACGTGCGGAGGTCCGTGGGGGGGGAAGAAAACCCTGGCGACAAAAAGGTACGGGTAGGGCGCGAGCGGGGTCCATACGAAGCCCAATTTGGCGGGGAGGTGGCCGCGCGTTTCCATCGAAGCCACGTGATTTTTCACAGAAAGTAAATCGCAAGATGTATAGGGGGGCGCTCCGATGCATCCTTTCTGAGTTGATTCGCCAAAATCAACTCCTCGTCGTAAAAGAATTTGTCTTAGAGACTCATAAAGCGAAGGCGTTAGCTGACAAGCTAAATGCGATGGATTTAAAAGATGTACTTATTGTGGAGAAAGAACCAAGCAGCGAGCTTGTCCTTGCCGCAAGGAATCTTATGTGGGTCGGTGTTCTCGATGTCAAAAGCATTGATCCGGTCAGCTTGATCCGCCATGAGAAAGTGCTTATGACGGTCGAGGCCTTGAAGGATGTAGAAGAGGTTTTAGGATGAATCCTGAGCGCCTATACAGTGTTCTATGGGAGCCGCACATATCGGAAAAAATCTCTGTCGTGGGTGAACGGTCAAATCAATATGCCTTTAAAGTTGCGTCCGATGCCACAAAGTTTGAGATCAAGCGAGCGGTGGAAACAATTTTTCAAGTATCGGTCGAAAACGTAACGACTCTTAACGTGAAGGGAAAGGTTAAACGGACTTTTCGAGGAATGTCGCGTTCTAAGAACTGGAAGAAAGCTTACGTTCGGGTAGCTGAGGGCCAAGAAATTGACTTCGTCGAGGGTGTCGGCTGATGCCGGTCGTTAAGGCAAAACCAACATCTGCTGGAAGACGCTTCGTGGTTAGTTTGGTGGACCCTCATTTACATAAAGGTACACCCTACAAACAGCTGGTCGAACCTCAGAGTGGGACGGGAGGAAGGAATTCTTCCGGACGAATCACCACTCGCCATCGAGGTGGTGGGCATAAGCAGCACTATCGAAAGATCGATTTTAGAAGGAATAAAGATGGCATTCGAGCGTGGGTGGAGCGAGTCGAATACGATCCGAATCGAACCGCTAATATAGCTTTACTAAAGTATGCTGATGGCGAGCGTCGATACATCATTGCTGCCAGGACCTTGAAGGCGGGTGACGAACTTATGTCCGGAGCTTCCGCACCCATCCGACCGGGTAACGCCATGGCGCTGAAAAGTATTCCTCTAGGCAGTGTCATTCATTGTGTTGAGCTCAAACCCGGAAAAGGTGCTCAGATGGTCCGTAGTGCCGGTTCTTCTGCTCAATTAGTCGCGCGCGAAGGAACGTATGCGACGCTGCGCATGCGGTCGGGTGAAATGCGGCGTGTATTGGCCGATTGTCGGGCGACGATAGGGGAAGTAGGAAGCGGCGAACATAACTTACGTTCGTTGGGTAAGGCCGGGGCGAAACGTTGGCGTGGTGTACGCCCAACAGTTCGTGGCGTTGCGATGAATCCAGTAGATCATCCACACGGTGGTGGCGAAGGTAAATCTTCTGGGGGAAGGCACCCCGTCTCACCGAAGGGAATGCCCACGAAAGGGTACAAAACACGAAAAAATAAACGAACCGATAAACTTATCGTGCGTCGGCGCGTAAGGAGATAGAGCGATGCCTCGATCTTTACGTAAAGGGCCTTTTGTTGATCTCCATCTCATGAAAAAAGTTGAAAAAGCGAAGGAGACCAACGACAAGCGTCCTATTAAGACGTGGTCACGTCGGTCGATGGTGATGCCCGATATGGTTGGGTTAACGATTTCGGTACACAACGGCCGACAGCACATACCGATTTTTGTTTCAGAAGATATGGTCGGCCACAAATTGGGCGAGTTCGCGCCGACGCGAACTTTTAGAGGCCATGCAGGTGATCGAAGGACGCAACGTTGAGTATGTCGAGATGTTGGTAGGAGCGACCGCAAGAAAACTTCCTCTCTCGCCCCAGAAGGCGCGATTGGTGGTTGATCAGATACGTGGCAAATCAGTGGACGACGCGCTGAATACGTTGAGTTTTGGGACCCAAAAGGGAGCGAGGTTAGTCAGGAAAGTGCTTGAGTCTGCTATCCACAACGCGGAGCACAACGAAGGAGCAGATATCGATGAGCTGGTGATAGCAGAGATATATGTCAATGCGGGTGCAACCATGAAACGTATACGGCCCCGCGCTCGAGGTCGAGCCGATCGAGTTCTAAAACGTTCGTGTCATGTCACCGTCACCCTGACAGATGAAGGTTAGTTAATTCGTATGGGACAAAAAGTTAATCCAAACGGCATGCGGTTGGGCATTGTTAAGGAGCACACATCCGTATGGTATGCGGACAAAGAAACCTATGCTGCGTACTTACTGAATGATCTTGAGGTGCGCTCGTTTCTTAGGGAGCGGTTATCGCAAGCCTCGGTGAGTCGTATCGAGATCGAACGACCAGCACAGACAGCGAGGGTCTCTATCTTTACAGCGCGCCCGGGCATCGTGATCGGCAAGAAAGGTGAAGACGTCGAAAGACTGCGCATGATTTTGACTCGAATGATGGGAATGGCTGTACACGTAAATGTGGAAGAAATACGAAAGCCCGAGATAGATGCATTGCTGGTTGCTCAAAATGTAGCGCAACAACTTGAGCGAAGGGTGCAATTCAGACGAGCGATGAGGCGCGTAATCCAGAATGCGATGCGGTTAGGTGCTAAAGGGATCAAGGTTCGAGTAGCAGGCCGCCTCGGCGGGGCTGAAATAGCACGTTCGGAATCCTACCTCGAGGGGCGCGTACCGCTGCACACTCTCCGGGCGGACATTGATTACGCGACGGCGGAGGCAAAGACGACCTATGGCATATTGGGAGTCAAAGTCTGGATTTTCAAAGGGGAGATCATTGGAGCAGAAGAAGCTCAACTTGGGGATGTCTCTCCCACGGTTAGCAGTTAGGACTTGACTGATGCTTCAACCGAAGAAAACACGCTTTAGAAAGGCCCAAAAAGGTCGTAATCGCGGTATGGCCATTCGTGGTGGTAGGGTGAGTTTTGGTGAATATGGCCTCAAGGCTACGGGTCGAGGTCGTCTGACGGCGCGACAGATAGAGGCGGGACGCCGAGCAATGACGCGACATGTTCGTCGCGGCGGCAAGATATGGATCCGCGTCTTCCCGGATAAGCCAATAACGAAAAAACCTCTCGAGGTGCGCCAAGGGAAGGGGAAAGGTGCCGTGGAATATTGGGTCGCACAGATTCAACCGGGTCGTGTGCTATACGAGATGGAAGGGGTGCCTGAGGATGTGGCACGTGCCGCGTTGACGCTTGCAGCCTCTAAGCTCCCGTTTAGGACGACGATTGTTCGTCGGTCAGCCATGTGATGAAAACGGAAGAGTTAAGGAAGAAGAATGTCGATGAACTCAAGGCCGAGCTCGTCAAATTGAGTAAAGAGCATTTTAGCTTGCGGATGCAACGGGCGAGTGAGCAGCTCCCCCAAACTCACCTTCTCGGCGAAACAAAAAGGGACATCGCGCGGGTAAAAACCTTGATCAGGGAGAAGCGAAGTGTCTGAGATGTCCGAGCGCAAGAATCGAGTAATTTCTGGCGTAGTGGTTTCGACCACGATGGACAAGACTGTGGTTGTTCGAATCGAACGCCAGGTGAAGCATCCTATCTATGGAAAATACATGCGTCGGTCGGCTAAGGTCTCGGCCCACGACGAAAACAATGATTGTAAGGTGGGCGATGTTGTCAGTGTCGTTGAAACGCGGCCTCTTTCGAAAACAAAAAGCTGGAGTCTTGAATCAATTGACAAGCCTGCTAACGGGGAAGATTCAGGGTGATTCAAGCAGAAACAATGCTCGAAATTGCGGACAACAGTGGCGCGAGGCGTGTCCAGTGTATAAAGGTACTTGGTGGTTCGCATCGTCGGTATGCTGGAATCGGGGATGTCATTAAGGTTGCGATCAAAGAAGCGATCCCGCGGGGCAGAGTCAGTAAAGGGCAGGTGATGGATGCCGTCGTTGTTCGCACTAGAAAAGGCGTGCGACGAGGCGACGGCTCATTGATTCGTTTTGATCAGAATGCGGCAGTGCTGTTAAACCCTCAGCTTCAACCAATAGGCACACGGATTTTTGGTCCTGTTACGAGAGAGCTTCGGACTGAGCATTTCATGCGAATTATTTCGCTGGCTCCTGAAGTGTTGTGAGACGGTACGAAGAATGAGGAAAGTGCGTAAAGAAGACGAAGTTATCGTCATCGCTGGTCGAGATAAGGGCAAGAGGGGAGCGATAACCGAAATACTATCCGACGATCGCGTGGTTGTTTCCGGCGTGAACTTAGTAAAGAAACATCAACGTGGAAATCCACAGACGGGTGAACGTGGGGGTATCGTCGATCGGGAAGCACCAATACACGTATCTAACATATCAATATACAACGATTCGACCAATTCGGCCGATCGCGTCGGTATTCAGATAGCCGACGGGGAAAAGGTTCGGGTTTTTAAGTCGGATGGTCGATTGGTTGACGAATAGATGAACACGCTACAAGAAAAGTACATTCATGAAATTCGTCCGGCACTCCAGGAGCAATATGGGTATAGCTCTCCCATGCAAGTGCCCTGCCTTGTCAAGGTAACCCTTAACATGGGCGTTGGTGAAGCTCTTGGGGACCGTAAAGTCATGGATAATGCGGTAGGCGATCTGAGTCGAATCTCTGGCCAACAACCGTTAATTACGAAAGCAAGAAAATCGGAGGCCGGATTCAAGATTCGAGAAGGTTATCCGATCGGATGTAAAGTAACCCTGCGTCGTCAGCGTATGTATGAATTTGTTGAGCGATTAATCAGTATCGCCATTCCGCGTATGCGGGATTTCCGAGGACTGAACCCCAATTCGTTTGATGGGCACGGCAATTTCTCGATGGGTATTCCGGAGCAAATTGTGTTCCCTGAAATTGATTACGACCAGATCGACAAAATACGGGGGCTAGATGTGACAGTTACTAACAGCGCTGAGACGGATCAAGCCGGCCTCGAATTACTAAGGGCCTTCAATTTCCCTTTTAGGAGCTGACCATGGCCAAGCTTTCAATGATACAAAGAGAAAAGAAGCGTGCACGGACCGTCGCTAAATACGCTGCTAAACGAGCTGCGTTAAAGGAGATTATCAATGACCGTTCGGCAACGGATGACGAGCACTGGGAAGCTCAAATACAGCTACAAAAATTGCCCCGTAATGCGAGTCCCGTGCGCCAGCAACGTCGTTGCGGAATAACGGGTAGGCCCAGAGCCGTATATCGGAAGTTTGGACTTGCTCGCACGAAACTAAGAGAGGCCGCCATGAGAGGAGATGTTCCCGGGCTGGTCAAGGCGAGCTGGTAGCTTCATGAGTTTACAAGACCCCATAGCAGACTTGTTAACGCGGATTCGTAACGCGCAATCTGCAGGTCGTACTCACGCCACGATGCCGAGTTCAAAACTCAAGATTTCAATTTGTGATGTGCTCAGAGCCGAGGGCTATATCGTTGACTTTCGCGTGGAAGGCGAAGTCAAACCCCAGCTTTTGATTGCGCTGAAATATCATGAAGGTGCTCCAGTGATCGAAGAAATAGCTCGGGTTAGTCGACCGGGACTACGAATTTATCAAGATGTGGAGACGTTGCCGCAGGTGAAGGGCGGATTGGGAATAGCCATTGTAAGTACGAATGAAGGTGTCATGACCGATCGATCCGCACGTAAAGCCGGTGTGGGTGGTGAGGTGTTATGTACGGTTTTTTGAGAGGTTGACGTGTCGCGTGTCGGTAAAAGTCCAATTGAATTGCCGGAAGGTGTCGAGGCTGAAGTCACCGAAGTGGGAGTGCGCGTGAAGGGTCGGAAAGGAGAGTTGACCGTTCCTTTAAGGGACGATGTCGAAGTTGAACACAACGGCAATGAATTGCTTTTCAAGGCGAATTCGCGTGAAGGATGGGCTATGGCAGGAACCTGTCTCTTATACACATCTGACGCTGCCGACGAATAGAGAGGTGTAGATCTCGGTGGTCGCCGTATCAT
>CAXDSX010000115.1:0-7412 GCA_963992075.1 uncultured Pseudomonadales bacterium
TTTCAAGCAGAAGACGGCATACGAGATCAGCCTCGGTCTCGTGGGCTCGGAGATGTGTATAAGAGACAGGTATACACCCCTCTGGGACAACAAGTTTATTGCGGCTCTTCGGACAGCTACGGCGTCGATCCTTGCGGTCGTGATGCCATGCCAGACTTCGAGAATAATTTAATGAGTTTCATCAACTCGACCTTCAAACCAACGCGCGGAATTATTCGAATTGACGATCCGAGTGGCCGAAGTCGCTTCACGTTGAACCAAAGCCTTCGGTTCTCGTTGAAAGACAGTAACGGCGACATCATTGCCTCGGTGGTCGTCGGACGTAATCTCTTTGAAAACCTTGTGTTATTTGAGGATAAGTATGCGGTTCGAGCTGGTGTACTCACAGAGGTCGAGTCAATTTCGCTTGAAGATTACACGGTCGAGCGCACGGACGACGTTCGATACGGTATCGACGACATGGGGTCCATGTTGTCACGTGCGGACGCGCTTAAGGCTGACGGCGGCGTTCGTTTTAGCGTGCCCGAGAAAGACCTAGGCGCGTCCATTACCGTTTTCCCGATAAGTAATCTCAGAGGAGCTGATGACACCAGCCTCGTCGTGCTCAAGGACGAAATGGCCAGTTATCAACAACTGTCGGAGTATGAACTTTATACATACATCGTCATTGTGATCGCGTTTATTCTGATCTCTATTCTCTTGCTCTCCGTAATGTCTAAAGCGTTCAGCGGCATCACGCGAGCTATTTCGGTGCTCGAAGGCCTGACCAAGGGTGAGCTAGACGAAGCACTGCCGGTGCGAACGGGGTTACTAGCGTCCGACAACGACGAAGTGGGTCAACTTGCCAACGCGTTGGAAAGTTACCGAGCTCAGCTCAGAGCCCTCGAAGACTTGAGATCGGCGCAAGCGGGGCGTCGTCGGCAGCGCGATGCAGTCATTATCGAAAAAATGTCGGTACTTGCCGATCAACTTGAGGGTCGGGCGAAAGAGTTGATGCTTGCGGATATTCGAGAAATGCAAACGGGAACTGAATCTGATTCGGATCAAGACGGTGAATCTGCGTCGATCGAGATGATGTCGTTAGCGTTTTCAAGGATGTCTGATGAGGTGAACTCGCTTATTCAAGCGCGGACCGAAGAACTTGAGTCCGCGCGCAATGAGGCGGATGAGGCCAATCTCGCGAAGTCTCGATTCTTTGCCAACATGAGCCACGAATTGCGAACACCGCTCACCGCCATTATCGGGTACGGCGAGATGATCGCTGAAGATTGCGAGGATCTGGGCTACGACGACCTACTTCCTGACGTCAAGAAGATTACGACCTCGGGCAAGTATTTATTGGAACTCATTAATTCGGTGCTCGACCTGCAGAAAATTGAAGCTGGCAAGATGGAGCTATACATGACCAGCTTTAGCATAGAAGCGATGCTGGACGCGTTGCGGGACATTAATACGCCGTTAGCGGCAAAGAATGCTAATCAGTTCGTAATCGAGTACGAAGATGGCTTAGGGGCCATGCTGCAAGATGAGACGAAAGTTAGTCAGTGTCTGACCAATTTCTTGAGCAACGCTTTCAAATTCACGACCGAAGGGATCGTGACACTCGCGATCGAGCCGTTTGACGAAAATGGTGCTGAGATGATCCGGTTCAATGTGCAAGACACTGGCGTGGGTATGACGCCTGACCAACTGGTCACCGTGTTCGAGGAGTACCAGCAGGGCGAGCGCTCGACCACGGCCGAGACAGCACAACGTGGAACGGGCCTCGGTCTCAGCCTCACCAAGTCGTATGCAGAATTAATGGGTGGCCGAGTTGAAGCAGTAAGCGAAAAAGGTGTTGGTTCGACCTTTGCTTTTATCATTCCGAGAACTTTCTCTAATGAAGATGCTGAGGAAATAAACGATCCCATTGTCCGGGATTTAGATGATCAATCGATTGTCGTTCTTATCGACGACGACCCGGCTATGCACGACGTCGTTAAACGTACGCTATCGAAATCGGGCGTTACGATGTTGGGTGCTACCAATGGAGAGCACGGACTTGAAATTGTTCGCGAGTCGAAACCAAAACTGATTCTTCTCGATGTGTACATGTCGGGACGTGACGGATGGTCAATCTTGCGCGAGGTGAAATCGGATCCGGAACTGAAGGATATTCCAGTCGTGATGGTGACGCAGTTGTCCGAGGAACGATTCGCAAAGTCCCTGGGGGCGGATGGGTACTTCACCAAGCCCATCGACAGGAAGCGATTCGTCGAAGAGATTTCTTCAATCTTGCGGGCAGCATCGCCTTCGGAGAAAGTCCTCGTAATCGACGACGATGAAAACACACGCACGCTGCTCTCGCGAATTCTTGCGGAAGAAGGTTGGCAGTCGATCGTTGCCGAAGATGGTGTCGACGGTCTAGAGAGAATCGATGAACTCCACCAACAACACCAGAAACCGAGCCTGATCGTGCTCGATATCGACATGCCACGCATGGACGGATTCGAATTTCTTGAAGTTTATTCGCGAGATATCCCCGCTGAACGTCGATCGCCCGTGCTGATTTTTTCTGGAAAAGATCTTTCGACTATGCAGCATGATCTCCTAGTCCAATACGACAACGTCAAAGGTGTTCAAAGCAAAGAAGATGTGCCGGGACTAACGGCGCTGATCAAAGAGATTCAAAAGGAGACGGCGGCATAGACTTGCCCGTCGAATCGGTCGATGGTTAACCCTATAGCAATAACAGCAGGTATTAGCTTTGGCCCTTAGGTACGGATTTGCGCGGCTACGTTATTTGATCGTCGTTTTTTTGACGCGGACCACTTTTTTCCCGTACTTATTGTTGGTGGCGGCAATGTTTTTCGTGGTTGCCGTAGGGATGGGAGCGTATTTTTTTGGGTTGATGGCGCCGCAGTCCATTCGTGCTGAAGGCATCGATAACGCACTCGACGCGGGTTTCATCGATACTTTTTGGTGGTCCTTTAAACACGTCCTAGATCCAGGTGCATTTGCGAAGGATTACGGGGCGCCTATCTCCGTTCTGGTCTTCGGGGTATTTACGACCATCATGGGGCTCGTCATCACAGGGGCCCTGATAGGGTTCATTGTCAATTTCATTCAGACCATTATGGATGAGCTAAAAAGAGGATCTACCGTCATTCATGAGATTAATCACGTTTTGATCCTTGGATGGAACCGCAAGGTGGTTTCTATCTTGCGCTTTTTTAGTGAATTGGGGAGCCACCAACCAATCGTGATTCTGACCAACGCTGATATTGATGATGTAAATGAAGAAATCAGGCAAGAGAGACGTACGTTTCGAAACGTCAGGGTGATGCCCCAACATGGATCTCCAACGGTGGCTGCTGAATTAAAGCGCGTGAATGTTCGAGACTCTGCAAGCGTAGTCCTGTTGGCCGAAGAGCAGACGTCGGGACGTGATCAATCACCCGATGTCGCGACGATCAAATCGCTAATGCTTCTCGACAATATTGGGTGGGAAGGCAAAAAGCCCAACATCGTGGCGGAAATCGTTGACAAGGATAACGCGCGCATCGCGAATATTGCCGTCAGTTCACGCGCGCCGATTGTGTCGAGTACAGAGTTCGTCAGTAAGACGCTGGTTCAATGCGCACGTCACACGGGCTATTCGAATGTCTATTCCCAACTGTTTTCGTTCGGGAAAAATGAAATTTTAATCCACCACGTTCAGGGTTTATCTGGGGAGCTATTTGGTGACGTAGCGCGTCGTTTTGAAAACGCCGTATTGCTTGGGGTGAGTTGGGTGCAGAACGATGGGGGAGGCCAGCGTCGTGTTGCCGTATTGAATCCCGAGCCTGACTATGACCTGGGCGAAGACGACGAGTTGATCTTTCTTGCAGAGTCACGGAAACAACTACATTCACCCCTTGAAAAGACGAACGACGAAGAGTCTGGGGAATCGATTGCCGACTTCGAGAGTCCGAAAATACAACGCGTATTGATTCTTGGGTGGAACGAAAATATCGGTCAAATTGTTGAAGAAATCGATGGACACGCGAACGAACCGGTGGACGTCGTGATCGCTAGTGGACAAACCGAGGCATTTTTTGATGAATACAGGGAGCGCTATATCGGTGGAACGACGCGTAACGTTCAGCTTACTCATACACAAGAGGACACGGCGACCGAATCGGCTTTGCGTCGTCTCGGGGCTCAAAATTACGACGTAATTATTCTTGTCGCGGACCACTCGCAGCCGGGTTATGACCCTGATTCTCGGACAACGCTGACGCTATTACTGCTCCGCGAACTGCGCTCGGAAACGGGTGAATCTTTTCCTCGAGTTGTTGCAGAATTTTACGACAAGGAAAGCCACGAACTATGCCGTGAAACGCCGCTGACCGATGCGGTGATGAGTCCAGAATTCGTCAGTATGCAGATCACCCACCTCGCGCGTGAGCCGGTACTTGCATCGATCTATAAAGAATTGCTGAGTGCGGGCGGAATAGAAATCGGACTTCGTCCAATCGAACGGTACCTGCCATTGCGAACGCCATGTTCGTTTGCTCAATTGGTGCGCGCCACCCAGTGTGCTAACGAAATTGTGCTCGGTGTGCGTATTGGAGGAATTCATGGAGAGCCTTCTCTCAATCCGGGGAGTGCGTCGCAATTTGTCTTTGAGGAGGGCGACGTGGCAATCGTTCTTGCGCAAGAGGTGTACATTTAATATGGTCTCGAAGGCACGTGGGTACGGTAGTTTTGGAAGTACAGGGGGGATGTATCAGCGGCCATGAGTAAGATTTTGATTGTCGAAGATAACGAGATGAATCGTGACATGCTGTCGCGACGTTTGACCCGGCGCGGATACGAGATCGTCGTTGCGCAAGACGGTCAAGAGGGCTTGGATAAAATGCGTTCGGAAACGCCCGATTTGGTACTGATGGACATGGGTCTGCCCGTGCTTGATGGGTGGCAAGCGACGTCTCGGGCGAAGGCGAGCGAAGATATATCGGGTATTCCGGTTATTGCACTGACGGCCCACGCATTGGAACAAGATCGCGTGAAAGCGTTGGAGGCCGGTGCAGACGATTACGACACGAAGCCCGTCAACTTAAGCCGGTTGATCGAGAAAATCGAAAATCATCTTCCGTCTGAATGATCTTGCTCGTGGCCGATCGAGCGATTCGTTGGGAGACGAATTCGGTGACAAGATTAGGCTTAGGTCAACGTGACTAGGCGAGGAGGATGACCCCATGATCGAGCTCACAGTAAACGGAACAACGTATCCCCTCGATGTCGATCCCGAAACGCCACTCTTGTGGGTGATACGCGACTACTTGAATTTGACCGGAACAAAATTCGGGTGCGGAATTGCGCAGTGTGGCGCCTGTACTGTCCATGTGAATGGATACGCGCAACGATCCTGTCAAACCAAGTTACGTGAAGTTGGCGGTAAGGAAATAACGACTATTGAAGGGTTATCGGCTGATTCCAATCATCCCGTCCAACAAGCCTGGATTGAACACGATGTGCCGCAGTGTGGGTATTGCCAATCTGGACAACTGATGGCTGCAGCAGCTCTTCTCTCGGAAAATCCTGATCCGGACGATGAACAGATTGACGCGGCGATAGACAATATTTGTCGGTGCGGCACCTATCAACGGATCAGGCGTGCGATTCATCGAGCGGCCGACCTTGCGCGGGAGGCTTGATATGAATCGCCGAAATTTCATCCGTGTGGCTTCTTCATCGGCCGGTGGCCTCATGCTCGCGTTCCATTTACCAGGATGTTCGAAGACGACCCTACCTGGGAATACCGGGCTTCCCACCGAAATCAACGCGTGGTTAGTGATTGACCCGGACAATAGTGTAACTGTGCGTGTGGCAAAGTCAGAGATGGGAGAGGGCATTTTTACGAGCCTCCCTATGATCGTTGCCGAGGAACTGGGTGTTGATTGGAATCAAGTGAAGACCGAATACGCGGACGCCAATCGAAACCTCAAAGAGGAGGTATACGGCAACATGAATACCGGGGGAAGTCGGTCCGTCCGGGTGGGCCGTCCTGCGCTTCAACTAGCCGGCGCTACTGCGCGTGAGCAGCTAATCAAAGCAGCCGGTAAGCGCTGGGAAACTGACCCTAAAAATTGCGTCGCTTCTGGAGGCAAAGTCTCTTGGAACGGCAAAAGTCTTGATTATGGTGAGCTCGCGGCTGATGCGGCGCTGATCGATGCAGGCGACGTCACAATCAAGGAGCCCGCGGAGTTTGAATTGATTGGTCAACCGATGTTGCGGCTGGAAGTCCCGATGAAGGTGAACGGAACCGCTATCTATGGGATGGACGTTCGCCCAGACGGGATGGTGTACGCGGCGATCAAGCATTGTCCTGTGATCGGTGGAACGGTGGAAAATTACAACGAGGAGACCATTCAGGATGATCCAGGATTCATTCAAGTCGTAAATCTTGAGACGGCGGTTGCCGTTGTTGCCGATCACTATTGGCAAGCCCAAACCGCGGTTGATGCGCTGGTCGTGAATTGGAACAAGGGTTCAGGTGCCGGGACATCGACCAAAGAGTGGGAGACTGAATTTCTTGCGGCGCTTGATGAAGAGGGAAAAGAGGCGTCCGAGACTCAGGCTTCATTGGACGAAACAACGGCCGCGTTGGAAGACTCGAAGTCGACGATTACTGCGGACTATTTTGCGCCCTATCTCGCGCATACATGCATGGAACCACTGAACTGTACGGTGCATGTCCAGGATGATCGGGTGGACATTTGGGTGGGTACCCAAAACCCTGAGGGAGCGACGAAGATCGGCGCGGAGATCTCCGGAATTTCAACCGACAATGTATACACTCATAACTGCTTTCTCGGTGGCGGATTTGGGCGTCGTTCGAATACGGATTATGTTGGTGACGCGGTGCGTATTGGCATGCAAGTCAAGCGTCCAGTCCAGCTCATTTGGTCGAGAAAGGAGGATGTCCGGCAAGGACGTTTTCGCCCGATGTCGGCGATACGATTTACGGCCGGTTTCGACAAGAACAAGAAATCTACTGTCCTCGCGAACCATTCAGTAACGCATTCGATTCTATCGGGAATCAATCGGTGGATAACGCTCTCGGGAATCGATCCGACATCGGTTGAGGGATTGGCGGAGATTCCTTATGCGATTCCTACGAAAAGGGCGACGCACACCATCAAGAACACGCATTTAACCACGTGGTTTTGGCGCTCGGTGGGAAGTTCGCAAAACGCCTTTGCTACGGAGAGTTTTGTGGATGAGATGGCCGTGCATACGGGCGTTGATCCCTTTGCGTATCGATTATCGTTGCTTGAGGAGCAACCGGATTTAACCCGAGTGCTAGAGGTTCTTAGAGACCTGTCTCTTATACACATCTGACGCTGCCGACGAATAGAGAGGTGTAGATCTCGGTGGTCGCCGTT
>CAXDSX010000116.1:0-7370 GCA_963992075.1 uncultured Pseudomonadales bacterium
GCATACGAGATCAGCCTCGGTCTCGTGGGCTCGGAGATGTGTATAAGAGACAGCCTTTTGGGTGTGATTCTCATCGGCAATAATCTTGTTAACAACGCGGCGGCAACGGTGGCCGCTGTAATCGGTGTTAGGTTATTTGGGGATACTGGTTTAGCGCTTGCACCTGTCGTGCTAACCATCTATTTCCTAATTTTTGCCGAAATCGCGCCAAAGACTATCGCGGCTGAACGGCCAGAAGTGATCGCATTTCCATCAGCTTACATTCTCGACCCACTACTCAAACTGTCCTCGCCCTTGGTCGCTGCGGTTAACTGGATCAGTAACGCGATCGTCGAACCTTTTAGATCGCGCACGACCGCGGTTTCGGGCGATCTCAGCATGGAAGAACTTAGAACCGTCGTGGACTCAGGCGCCGATTTGCCGCAACAACGCCAGAACATGTTGCTCGGCGTCTTGGATCTCGACAACGTCACCGTTAACGACATAATGGTTCCGCGCGCCGAAATAGCAGGCATCAATATCGACGATACCCACGCCGATATCGTGGGAGAAATCATAAACTCCCAACACACACGTCTTCCTGTCTATCGGGAAACTGTCAATAACGTCGTGGGCATCCTTCATTTACGACGGGCGAGCCGCTTTTTGACTCAGCCCACCTTTAGCCGGTCCGAACTGCTTCAGGAAACGGAAGAGCCATACTTCGTGCCGGAAGGAACGCCCCTTCCCACACAATTAATCAACTTTCAGGCAAAGAAACATCGTATCGCCCTAGTCGTCGATGAATACGGAGATGTTCAGGGCATCGTCACCCTCGAAGATATCCTTGAAGAAATAGTTGGCGAGTTCACGACGGATTTCGCTTCCGACATGCCAGAAATCCACCCGCAAAGCGACGGGTCTTATTTCATTGAAGGCATGGCGTTATGTCGGGACATTAATCGATCACTCGGCTGGGCGCTGCCCACCGCAGGTCCGCGGACCATAAGCGGGCTCATTCTTGAGCACCTCGAATTCATTCCCGAAGCAAACGTGTGCCTGCGAATCGATCGTTACCTGGTCGAGACGCTGCAAATTTCAGACAACGTCGTCAACACAGTCCGGATTTCTCAGATCGATCTGCCTGCGACAGATCCCGACGATGAAGATGACGAGTAATTGCACGCTCAACGCTGCTTCCAACGCCGATTAACGGCCGAAATGATTGCCTGCAACGAAGCCGTTATGGTGTTTTGACTTAGTCCAACGCCGTAGCACCTCTCAGAGCCGTTATCAATCGCGAGTAGACAAATTGCAGCAGCATCCTTCCCAACGGAATCGGTGCCCGATTTCAAAGCATGTTCATGATAATCGACGATGTTCAATGGTTCGTTAAGCGTCTCAACCATCCCGTTAACAAACGCTTCAATCGGACCCGACCCTTCGCCCGATATTGACACTGTATTTTCGGAAACCTCTATCTTCGCCTCACACCTCTGTGATTCCTGGTCACCGCGTTGCAAATCGTAGTCAACCAATCGGTAGGGTCCACTATCAACAACGTATTCTTTGAGGAGCGACTCCCGAATTTCATCTGGGGTTACTTCGCGCTTAAGCGACTCAGTGAGAATTTGCACGAGGCTAGAAAACTCAACCAACATTGCCCTCGGCAGGACGATGCCAAAATGATGCTCAAGAACAAATCCGACGCCTCCTTTGCCCGATTGACTGTTCACTCTTACCGTTTCCTTGTACGAGGAACCGACATCTGAGGGGTCTATAGGGAGATAAGGAACCTCCCAATGACCCGAGCCCAAATTCGCCATACCCTTCTTGATCGCATCTTGGTGCGACCCCGAAAACGCAGTAAACACAAGATCGCCTGCGTAGGGATGCCGCTCGTGAACGGGAAGCTTATTTATTTCTTCAACCGTCGAACGGATGTTGGGCATGTCTCGCAAATCGAGCTCCGGATCGACGCCTTGCGAAAATAAGTTCATGGCGATCGTGACTATGTCGCAATTACCGGTCCGCTCGCCGTTCCCAAATAACGTCCCTTCGACCCGTTCAGCACCTGCCATCAATCCGAGTTCCGTTGCGGCAACCCCCGTGCCACGGTCATTGTGTGTGTGCAAACTGATAACCGATGATTCGCGCTGTCGAAAATTTCGACAGAAGTACTCTATTTGATCGGCGTATATGTTCGGAGTCGCCATTTCCACGGTCGATGGCAGGTTGATGATGACTTTGTCTTCCCTCGTCCCACCCCATGCGTCTACGACCGCATCACAAATTTCAATGGCAAAATCGAGCTCTGTGCCCGTAAAACTTTCCGGGGAATACTCAAAAGTGACGTTTGTGTCATGAAGTTGCTTTAGTCCTTCTTTCACGAGCATCGTGCCCTGAACTGCCAAATCGGTAATACCCGATCTATCCATGTCGAAAACAACTCGGCGTTGCAATTCTGAAGTCGAGTTATACAAATGGAATATCGCGTTTGGCGCGTCCGATAAAGCTTCAACCGTCCGATCGATCAGTTCTCTTCTTGCCTGACAGAGAACTTGAATGGTGACGCTCTCCGGGACCATTCCGTCGTCAATGATCTTTCGAATGAAATCAAAATCTGGTTGAGAAGCTGCTGGAAACCCGACCTCAATCTCGATGAAGCCGAGTTCGAGCAGCAATTCATACATGCGTCGTTTCTCGTCCACATTCATTGGATCGATTAGGGCTTGATTGCCGTCCCTCAAATCAACGCTGCACCACCGAGGAGCTCTAGCCAACGTCCGTTCAGGCCATTGCCGTTCCATCAGTTCAACAGGTTTGAAAGGCCTGTACTTCTGAAATGGCATCGCGCCGCGGCGATTTCCTGATTGCTCGTGCTCTTTCATGACTTATCTCTTGCCAGTTTTGCGATTAGGGGTCTTGCTGGATGGGGCATTTATGGCCCTGTATACAGATAGATACCGGCTAGGCCGGGAGTCGTAGAGCAAATAGCCTTGTAGGCAGCTTCTCGAACAAACGGATTGGCACACGCTGGCTCACGACCGCTTGTACAACTGGCGGAATTACCAGCCCACAGAGCCCTCGAGATGTTTGATCGATTATCACAAAGCGCGCCTCACAGGAGCGCGAACTATATGCCGAGGGGGAATTGAACGCCAATCGGACAGAGCCCTCATGCAGACCTATGGCGCACGCCTGTGCCGTTCATTCGAGTTCCACAGAGACGGCCTGGGCAACGCTAAAAGCTTTGGCGCGAGCATTATCTACATCGTTCCCAAGAGCTAGGCCAACGCCCATCCGGCGTTCTCCCTTCACTTCGGGTTTACCGAAAAGTCTGAGCTGAGTATCGGGCTCGGTTAGCGCGCCTTCCAAGTTTCCAAATCTAACACTGTCAGAATTTCCTTCCGCAATAATGACCGCGGATGCGGCGGGCCCTCGCTGTCTAATCACCGGCACTGGCATACCAAGAATCGCCCGAACGTGAAGCGCAAACTCGGACATATCCTGACTGATGAGTGTCACCATCCCCGTATCGTGCGGCCTGGGACTGACTTCACTAAACCAAACTTCGTCACCTTGGATAAAAAACTCGACACCAAAGAGCCCATACCCACCCAGCTGGCCGGTAACGAGGGCAGCTAAGCGCTCGCACTCCTCGCGTGCGGAAATACTCATCGGTTGAGGTTGCCATGATTCTTGATAATCACCCCCTTCCTGCCGGTGTCCAATCGGCTCGCAAAAGGCAACGCCATCGATATGCTGGATCGTCAATAGGGTGATTTCGTAATCGAAATCGACGAACCCCTCAACGATCACTTTGTCTGCGCCGCCCCGCGCGCCTTCTTGCGCGTACGCCCAGCTGGCAAGCGCGTCCGCCGGTTCAGCAACCGTGGACTGTCCCTTGCCCGAAGAGCTCATGACCGGCTTAACAACGCACGGTGTTCCTATTTCGCGGACGGCTGCCAAGTACTCGTCTTCGGTCGCAGCGAATACATAGGGCGAGGTCAGGACACCTAGCGATTCAGCGGCGAGACGCCTGATACCTTCCCGATTCATGGTCAATCGTGCCGCGTTCGCCGTCGGAATAACTCGGAATCCTTCGGCTTCGAGCTCGACAAGTGTCTCAGTCGCGATTGCTTCTATCTCGGGAATGATGAGATCTGGTTTTTCTTCATAAATCACCCGACGTAATGCGTCAGCATCTAACATATTGATGACGTGACTCCGGTGGGCTACCTGCATACCAGGTGCGTTGGCATATCGATCCACCGCGACCACTTCGACACCGAGCCGTTGTAATTCGATTACCACTTCCTTACCTAGCTCTCCTGAACCGAGCATCAGCGCTCGTGTCCCCGATGCAGACAATGGCGTTCCTATGCTCGTCATATCATCTCCAACGTTGTTTGCGTTCGTAATCCTTCACGGTAACGACGCGCGTTATTTACGTAGCGTTCCGAAAATCCGGTAATTTCTTCGACTTCCGTGTCTGAGATTTGCCGAACTACCTTTCCAGGCGAGCCAAGAACCAAAGATCCGTCGGGAATTTCTTTGCCTTCGGTAATCAGTGTATTACTACCAACAAGACAGTTGTCGCCGATAATGGCTCCATTCATGACTATCGAGTTAATCCCTACCAGCGAATTATTTCCGATCTTACATCCATGCAAAACCGCTTTATGGCCCACCGTCACGCGATCGCCAATAGAAACCGGGAAATCTTCATCCATATGCACGACGCAGTTGTCCTGGATATTGGACTCTTCACCAACAACTATTTCGTCGTAGTCGCCCCTTAGCACGGCACCCCACCAAACGCTGGCGTGACGCTTCAAGGTCACAGCGCCGATAATCACGGCGGTCTCCGCTATGAAGTATGGACCTTCGGTCTGAACACTTCGGTCCTCGAGCTCGTAAATCATGGACGTCCCCATCTACAACGACATTTTGCGCCCCGCTCGCACTCGGTTACAAATGGTGTTCTCGTTTCGTGTTAGTTTCGCTCGCTCGTATAAACGGGGTCTTTCGATCATCCGATGAAATTCTGCAGTAGTTGCAGCGCGCCGGTCAGCCTGAAGGTGCCCGCAGGAGATAATCGTCCAAGGGCAGTTTGCGACGCGTGTGGAATGATCCACTACGACAATCCTAAAGTGGTGGTCGGTTGCTTGGTGATTGCCGACGACCGTGTTCTTCTCTGTCGACGCGGAATTGATCCACGTTCTGGCCTTTGGACATTGCCTGCTGGATACCTTGAAAAAAATGAAACCACCGAACAAGGCGCTGTTAGAGAAACATGGGAGGAGGCTTGCGCGCGAGTCGATATCGAGTCGCTCTACACTATCTTTGACCTACCGTACATATCGCAAATCTACATGTTTTACAGAGCACGATTACGAGGCGGCCGCTTTTCGGCCGGCGAGGAAACTCTCGAAGCAGACATCTTCTCTGAACGAGATCTACCGTGGGACAAACTCGCGTTTCCCGTGGTCGAACGAACTCTGAAACTCTATTTCCAAGACCGGGAGAACGACGACTTTCCGATCCATTCAGAATCCATCAAGAAGCGGCCCATCCGTCGCTAACGCCGGTATTCGGCTGAAAAAATCAGCCCACGGCAACGCGAATATTACGGAATAGACGCAGCCATGGACCGTCTTCACGATCCACATGCGTTGGAGCGACATACGAATTTTGCACCGTCCGAAAGACCCGTTCTGGGTGTGGCATCATGGCCAACACGCGACCCGTCGTTGACGTTATTCCAGCAATTCCTCGAGGCGAGCCGTTGGGATTCATCGGGTACGAAGAGCTAATCCCCCGCGAGTCCACATATCGCGCGGCTACAATGTCCGAGTCGTTAATATCTGCAGTTGTTAGGGTGTTCTCAAACTGCGCCCGTCCTTCCCCGTGCGCCACCGGTATTGGAATTTGACTATCTCCCATGGCTTCGAGCCAAGGCGATCCACTCGTTGTGATACTGACTTGCACGGTTCGAGCCTCGAATTGATCTGAGCGATTACGCACAAAGCGTGGCCATGACGCCGCTCCAGGAATCAGCTCTTTCAATTGCGTCATCATCTGACAGCCGTTGCACACACCAAGGGCAAACGTGTCTTCCTCGAAGAACCGTTGGAACTGCTCCCTGACGGCGTCGTCAAAAAGAATGGATTTGGCCCAACCTCCGCCGCCGCCCAGGACATCTCCATACGAAAAGCCGCCGCACGCTGCGAGCACACGATAGTCCGAAAGAACCTTTAACCCGGCAAACAAATCGGACATATGTACGTCTTCAGCTTCGAATCCCGCGCGGTCGAACGCTGCCGCCATTTCAATCTGACCGTTGACCCCTTGATCTCGCAGAATAGCGACCCGTGGCCGCACGTTCTTATATCGGGCAACAACGTTGTCAGAAGGATCAAACGTCAACCGCTCGCGTAATACTGAATCTTCATCCCGGATCATGCCGAACTCTTCATCAGCGCATTCGGTGTCGTCGCGTAGTCGCTGCATTTGATGGCTCGTCGTCGCCCATATTTCTTCGAGAGCCGCCCTTGACGAACGAAAAACCTCCTTGTTGTTGGCGTAAATGAAAATATCTTCGTCCCTGCGCGTTCGACCAACGGCGGTGACACACATATCTTCCGCAACTAATTCGTTCCTGACATCCGACACGTGCTTCACCGGAACTTGGATAACAACACCAACCTCTTCGTTGAAAAGGTCGGGCACGAGATCATCGGAAGCGAGAATGTCGACGCCGACCCGACCCGCAAACGCCATCTCAAGGATCGTGACGATAAGGCCGCCGTCAGAGCGATCGTGCAATGCAAGAACGCGTCGACTCCTACACAGTTTCAGGATGGTCTCAAAAAAAAGCTTCAGGGCCTTACCGTCATCAACGTCCGGGCATTCGCCCTCAACCCCCTCAAAAACCTGCGAAATCGCGCTACCACCAAGCCGTGCTTTATCGTTCAGTGTAAGTAGGAGTATCTGCGTTTCGCCGCCGCGCAATTCCGGCGTAATGACATGGCGAGCGTCCGTGATGGGGCCAAATGCGCTGATATTTAGCGTTACGGGCGATGTCACGGACTGTGAATCCTCGGCGGTGATCCATGAGGTCTGCATCGAAAGACTATCTTTTCCCACAGGGATCGCGATTCCCAAATCGGGGCAGAGCTCCATCCCCACTGCACGAACGGCTTCATGCAGCGCTTGATTCTGGCCCTCGTGATCGGCGGCGGCCATCCAATTGGCCGAGAGGACAACCCGATGAAGACTCTCTAGGGGCGCGCCCATCAGGTTAGTTAACGATCTGTCTCTTATACACATCTCCGAGCCCACGAGACCGAGGCTGATCTCGTATGGCGTGGTCGGGGTGAAAAAAA
>CAXDSX010000117.1:0-7357 GCA_963992075.1 uncultured Pseudomonadales bacterium
ATAAGAGACAGCTCAGGGGCAGTCGGGTCGGCAGGAAAATGTTCTAGAACCCCGCGATATTCCGGTGGTACACGCGGATCGCGGCGGACAAGTAACTTATCACGGACCTGGGCAGCTTGTTGTGTACCTATTGTTTGACTTGCGTCGAATGGATCTAAATGCGCGTAGGTTGGTTGATGGCATCGAAGAGAGCATCGTTAGCGTCCTGGCCGGCTATTCGATAGGAGCCACGACACAAAGGGACGCGCCCGGGGTGTATGTCGAAGCAAGCAAAATAGCTTCTGTCGGTTTACGAATACGGAGAGGGTGCAGTTACCATGGGCTTAGCCTAAACGTTGCGATGGATCTTGAACCGTTCGATCGAATCAATCCGTGTGGACACGTCGATTTAAAGATGTCTCAAGTCAAAGATTTTGGTGGCCCTACCGATCTGGCACTGGTGACCAAAGACCTAGTCAGGGTGCTGAGTCACCAATTCCGATTCACCTCGTTGATCCACACGAAAGGCATTGGGGATTCTTTAGTAGCTTGAGCCGACGCCATTCCATGCGTTTGGCGTCCATGTAAAGTACGTGACCGCAGAGTGTTTTGCCTATACCGGATATGATCTTGATGGCCTCCATGGCCTGGATTGTCCCTATAATTCCGACCACAGGAGCTAAGACGCCGTTATCGGCGCAGTTTAAGTTTTCGTTTTCGCCTTGCTCGTATAGACACCGATAACAAGGCGAATCGCTTTCGCGAGGGTCGAACACCGCCACATGACCTTCCATACGAATGGCGGCACCGGAAACTAACGGAGTTTGCGTCGATAAGCACGCGTCGTTTATTTCGTAACGACTTTCAAAGTTGTCTGTTGCGTCAACAACAACGTCGGCATGACGAACGGTTTTCAATAGTTGGTCGCCTCGGAGCCGTGTTGCGATCGTCGTTATATTTGTCTCACTCGAGATTTGCTTGATTGTATATTCAGCTGAAGCAACTTTTGGTTCACCAATCGATGCCTCTCGATGAACAATCTGACGTTGCAGATTGCTTAGATCAACGACATCCTCGTCAACCAATGTAACTTCGCCGATGCCCGCAGCGGCCAGATAAATGGCGGCAGGCGATCCAAGTCCACCGAGGCCAATAATTAAAACATTGGCGCGTCCTAGTTTCTCCTGACCGTCGATATCCAGCTCGGGCAACATAATTTGTCGACTGTACCGGAGTAGTTGTTCGTCATTCATGGTTTGGTGCCACTGCAGACCCGCAGTGTCCCTGAGATGTCAGGGGTGTTTTCAATTGTGGTGAAACCGGATGCTTCGAACAATGATGTAACTTGCTCACTTTGGTCGTAGCCGTGCTCGATCAATAAATGGCCCCCCGACCGAAGGTACGCTGGCGATTCTTTAACGATAGTTTGAATGGATTCTAGCCCGTCTATGCCGCCGTGTAGGGCAATGAGAGGTTCGAACGCTAATCCATCGTTTGTTAAATGTGGATCGTTTGTGGCGATGTAGGGCGGGTTAGAAACAATCAAGTCGAAGCTACTTGAAATGTGGGTAAACCAGTCCGATAAACTGACTGTCACATGGAGTCCCAGTCGGTCGGCATTGAGCGTACATAAATCGACGCATTCGGGCTGAATGTCTACCGCGGTTATAGTGGCTTTTGTTTCCTGGGCTAGCGCCAATGCAATTGCACCCGACCCAGTACCCAGATCAAGTACCTCACTGTCCTTATCGATCAACGACAGCGCACATTCAACAAGTGTCTCGGTCTCCGGACGCGGGACAAGTACGTCAGGATTAATGATTAGATCTAGCCCCCAAAACTCCTTTTCTCCTCGGATGTATGCGAATGGCTCCCCATTCATGCGTCTTGCGAGCCAGTCCTCATGACGCTTCGCCGCTTTGTTGGATACGGGTTGTTCTGGAAATGCATAGAAGGTTGATTTGTCTACGCCGAGGGCCGTGGCCGTGAGTATCTCTGCTTCAGGACTTGGCAGTTCCCTACGAGCCTCGAAAAGGCAATCGTAAATGGTTTTAGCTTGTCTCACGTTCGCTTAGCTTTCTTAACTCATCAGTGCGGTGCTCCTGGGTGAGAGGTTCGACAATCTGGTCTAGGTGCCCCTCCATGACCTCGTCGAGCTTGTAAAGAGTCAGGTTAATACGGTGATCGGTGAGTCGGCCTTGCGGAAAATTGTAAGTACGGATACGTTCCGATCGATCTCCAGAACCCACTAAGGACTTGCGTTGTTCCGATTGGGCTAAATGTTGTTCCTGCCTGGCGGCATCAAGGAGCTTAGATTGCAGTAACGTCAAGGCCTTAGCTCGATTTTTATGCTGTGACCGTTCGTCTTGGCACTCAACAACGATCCCCGTGGGAATGTGTGTTAGTCGGACAGCCGAGTCCGTCTTATTGACGTGTTGACCCCCGGCTCCAGACGAGCGATAAGTATCGACACGCAATTCGCTCTTGTCGATTACAACTTCTTCGATTTCATTTACCTCCGGAATAATTGCTACGGTACAGGCTGATGTATGAACGCGTCCCTGTGACTCAGTTTCGGGAACCCGTTGTACTCGATGTGCGCCGGATTCAAACTTCATGTGGCTATAGACACGGCTCCCCCGGATACGAGAAATAACTTCTTTGAAACCACCGTGCTCTCCGGGCCGATCGTTAAGGACTTCGACTTGCCAGCCTTTCGATTCTGCCCAGCGCAGGTACATGCGAAAAAGATCGCCAGAAAATAAAGCCGCTTCATCGCCCCCGGTCCCCGCGCGAATCTCGAGGAAGACGTTCGAGCCGTCGTTGGGATCTTGGGGTAGTAGAAGCTCTTGGATTGATTGACCAACATGCTCGATTTCGACGTCTAACGAGGCGATATCGTCTGCAGCTAACGCTTGTATTTCACGATCGGCGTCAGAGGATAATGCTGTTGCGTCCTCAAGATCCGAGATCAATTTCTGGTACTGCCGATATTGAGAGGTCAACGGTTCTAGTTCCGAATACTCTCGACCCAAGTCGACAAATAGGTTTCGATCGTGGGCGATCTCAGGATCTGAAAGCAAACGAGTTAATTCTTCTTGTCTTTCGGCGAGGCCTTCAAGTTTCGCGATGACGTTTTCCGTTAGCGACATGACGATTCAGTCGAGCTCGAGGCTTTTACGTATGTAGTCGAGTATGTCTTTCCGATCATCTGACGCGGCGTCGCGTATTGTTAACGTCGGCGAATGAGTTAGCTTGTTGGTCAGATCGTGTGCAAACCTGGCCAACAATTCGCCAGGATCTGAACCAGAATTGAGTCGATCGATGGCTCGTTTAAGCTCCGAGTCTCGAACGTTGTTTGCTGATTGACGAAAGAGTTCTATGAGTTCTTTACCATTCCTTACGCCGAGTTCGCGTTCGTACTTGTTGACCGCTTCGACGACAATTTCTTCTGCATGTTTCGCGGATTCCTTCCGGCCCTCGATATTTTCTTCGATAACTGAAGTGAGATCATCGATGGTGTAGAGGTAGACGTCACTGAGGGTTGCAACCTCTGGGTCGATATCTCGAGGTACCGCAATGTCCACCATAAATTGAGGTCGGTATCGGCGGCGGCGTCGTGCTTGCTGGACGGTTGTTTTAGAGATCACTGGATCAGGGCTGCCCGTCGAACTGATGACGATATCGTTCGCATGCAGTACGTCTGCAATTTCTGATAAACGGATTGCATCATCAGCCACCCTTTCAGCGAGGGCACGTGCGTTTTCAAGATTTCGATTCGCTATAGTGATTTGCCCGACGCCGGCAGCCCTCAAATGACGGGCTACCAATTCGATTGTGTCGCCCGCACCGACAAGAAGGGCGCGGGTTGTAGCCATGTCGGAAAAGATTTGGCGAGCGGTGGTTACGGCCGCGGCCGCTATCGAAACGGAATTACGACCAATATCGGTGAGAGAACGAACCTTTTTAGCGGCTCTTAAAGTGTGACTTGCTAATAGGTTGAGTTCGGGGCCCATGACGTCTGCCCGTCGCGATGAATCGTATGCGTTCTTAACTTGCCCCACGATTTGTGTCTCGCCAAGAACTTGGGAATCGAGACCGGACGTTACCCGCATCATGTGCCGCGCAGCTTCAAGATCCCAGAACGTGTAATTGATGGATTGGAATTCCTTCTGGGGACCTTTGCGATTTCGAAGAAGCCAGCTGACTACACTTTCGTGAGCCGTTCTCTCGATTGAACAATAGATTTCTGTACGGTTACAGGTCGAAAGTATGACCGATTCCGTCAGACCCGGAACCGCGTTCGCAAGTTCCTTTAAGACAGGCACCATATCGTTCTCGGGGAACGCGAATTTTTCCCTGAGGGACACGTCGGCCGTGCGGAAACTTATGCCGATAACAAGAAGTGCCATCGTGATCTGGTATGGTCAGGGCCAAATTTCTGAGTACTGTAATACTATCAGAACCGTCATCAAGAGATTGGCATGAAGATTCCTAAGCTATTATTAATTAAGCTTTTTTTTCCGATTTTCTTTGTGTCTTGTAGTTCGCTTCCTCGATCCGATTCGATGGTAAACCCTGATTTTATGCTTGAGGGTCGGATAGGCGTTCGGGGATTGGACCGAGCGACGAGCTCGAGTATTCGATGGCTACAGTCTGGAAGTAACTTCGAGATGACTCTATGGGGACCGTTTGGTCAAGGGAAGACACGACTCGTTGGCGATGCGGCCTTGATAACGGTACAAAAGGCCAACGGAGAGCGCTTCGCAGGTGTTGTTCCCGATGAAATTCTAGAACAACAGTTTGGTATTTCTGCTTCTATCGACGCCTTCAGTATCTGGGTACTTGGCCGACCCAAAATCCGCCCCCCCGCACAGGACTTGGAACGGGATGAATACGGAGACGTGATCACTTTCAAGCAACTGGGCTTCGCTTTGGCCTATGGTGACTATCGGGTTGTGGGAGGACGGAGGGTTCCCCACCGCATCACTTGTTTGGAGGGAGGTACTAAGATTACGTTACTGGTCGAACGGTGGACCTTGGCGGAAGCACTTTGAATGGACCGGTTAGATTCCTCCAGTAGCGCCGCTTCTATTTGACACTGCGATCGATTCGATACGATTGCGTTGACACACCGCAGGGACCGAATCCAGAATACTCGCCGTCGCGAACCCGGACGGCTCTTTGATGGGGTGTCGCCAAGTGGTAAGGCACCGGGTTTTGATCCCGGCATTCGCAGGTTCGAATCCTGCCACCCCAGCCAAACAACAGTGCAACCCGTGGAACGGGACAATCTTCGGCGACCTCATTATTTTTTGCTGGAGCTTGGTTTGCGAGCTCCATCGTTAGTTCAAGAATTTAAGGACAATGATCCCGCCACAATCGACAAGCGCTCGGATTCAGCCAACGATTTGGAGGTGACGAATATCGTTGGTGATGATTAGTCCGCACTGCCGTCCTGCTAGGCGATATTGTCGATGTACCAGGCCGGCATGGAGTGCAGCTATTGCTGTGAAAGCTCGAAGAGTGCAGAGGTTTGTCTTTTATATTACCCATCTGGTCTGGTCTAGGCATGTGGTGAATAAGGTTCATGGCGTCTGACGTTGACGTAAAGGTCGTGACGGATACCACTTCGTTGTTTGAGGCGGCCGTGAGATGTGGCAAGATTCGCCAGCCCAGTCTTGACCGGTTCCTCGGAGAGGTGATTTGGCGGGTGAGTAACGAGGAGGCGGTTAGTGCGATGACGCACGTATCGAAGGGTCGGATTCGATCCGTTACAAAGTCTATTTAATGGAGAGCCGAGATGGCCGACTCAATTGTGATTAACGCTGAACGCCGCAAGTTAATGGGTAAGGCCGCGAGCCGTCGTTTGCGCAAGAAAGAAGATAAAGTGCCCGGGATTTTGTATGGGGGTAGCGACGACCCGGTCCCGCTCGTTGTCCACTATAAAGACCTTCTCAAGGCGATGCAGGACGAATCATTCTTCTCGCAAATACTAGAAGTTTCGTTCGGCAAGATGTCTCAACAAGCCGTTGTGCGAGATCTACAGCGTAATCCGGCCTCCGAGAAGGTTACGCATATCGATTTTCTTCGGGTCCAAGCGGACAGGGAAATTAATGTTGCGATTCCGTTGAGATTCTTGAACGAGGAAGAATGTCCCGGAGTAAAAGTCGATGGAGGAAGCGTCACGCATAATCTTACCGAGATCGAAGTTAGCTGTTTACCCGCGAACTTGCCGGAGTTTATTGAGATTGATATGGCGGACCTTGAAATTGGCGATTCCATAAGGTTATCGGACCTGACGGTGCCGGAAGATGTAGTTATCGTCGCATTGGCTTCTGTCGACGAAGACCGCGACGTGCAAGTTGCCAGCGTCATAGCTCCTAGACTTGAAATCGAAGAAGAACCAGAAGTTGATGAGGAGGCGGACGACGAGGCTCTCAGTGCTTCTGGGGAAGAAAGCTCTGCAACGAGTGATTCACCCGAGAGTGGAGTTGACGAAGCCGATTCTGGTTCGGACGAATCGGCTGGCGACACCGACGCCGAATAATTCGGGGCGTCGACAGGGGAGGCCGGAGTGGCAGATCTACGGCTGATCGTAGGACTTGGTAATCCCGGGCGTCAGTATGCGTTGACCCGCCACAACGCAGGTGAACGCTGGTTGCGGACTTTTTCTGAGCGATTTGAAATCACATTAAGTGAAGAAGCTCGTTTCCGCGGTGAGCTTGGGCGCGCGGAACTCTTTGGGGAGGAGGTGCGACTTCTCTTTCCCACGACGTTTATGAATGTCTCGGGAGAAGCTATTGGAGCAACTGCTGGTTTCTTCAAGATCGCGCCATCGGAAATACTTATCGTGTACGACGACGTAGCGTTTCCGCTAGGGGTGTCCAAAATCAGATTGGGCGGTGGACACAACGGTCATAATGGAGTTAGGGGTGCCATCGAAGCATTCAACGGGAGGCATGATTTTGTTCGTCTCCGAATTGGCGTAGGACATCCGGGTGATCCGGCAGGGATGACCCCATATCTCACGCGAGAGAAGATGTCGGCCGATGAGCTTGAAATAGAGCGAACGAGCGCTTGGTTAGATGATCAGGTCGTTCAATTTGCGCTGTCGGGCCGTTGGCAGAAAGCGATGACTCACTTTCATGCACCTGACGAACCGCAGGCTGAGGGTTAATGGGATTTAATTGCGGAATCGTCGGTTTGCCAAACGTTGGTAAGTCCACGTTATTTAATGCGTTGACTAACGCGAAAGTAGACGCGGAGAATTTCCCGTTCTGTACGATTGAGCCGAATACGGGCATGGTCCCGGTTCCCGACTCAAGGTTAGATCGCATTGCCGAGATCGTTGGGCCGGAGCGGATCGTTCCCAGCA
>CAXDSX010000118.1:0-7239 GCA_963992075.1 uncultured Pseudomonadales bacterium
CCCGAGATCTACACGTCTCTATTCGTCGGCAGCGTCAGATGTGTATAAGAGACAGAACCCGATGGAAGCAATTCATCGATCTTTCATCTACACACATGCAACAAATCTATGACCGACTAAACATTTCCCTTACGCCCGACCATATTCGAGGCGAAAGCGCTTATAACTCGGACCTTGCCCAGGTCGTGACCGACCTGGATAAAGCAGGGCTGCTCAGTTCCTCGGATGGTGCTAAGTGCGTGTTTCTTGACGAATTTACTGGCAAGGAAGGAAGGCCACTGCCAATGCTCGTACAAAAGTCCGACGGCGGTTACCTCTATCACACAACAGACCTGGCAGCCCTGCGATACCGACACCGGGTACTGGAGGCTGATCGGATACTTTATTTCACCGACGCCCGTCAAAACCTACACTTCCGCATGTTATTTGCAGTCGCGCAGGCGAGTGAATTCATTCCCAAATCGACGAAATTAGAACACCACCCATTCGGCAAATTACTCGATAGCAACGGCCGACCGTTTCGGTCACGAGACGGCTCTGCGATCCCTCTAGACCAGCTGGTGGACGAGGCCTTGGAGAGGGCTAGCGCCGTCGTTCAATCGAAAAACTCGAACCTTGACCATCATGAGTTCGATGAAGTGGTGCGGGCGGTGGCTATTGGCGCCGTTAAATATGCTGACCTATCAAAAAACCGTCTTAATGACTACAGCTTCGATTGGGACAGCATGCTTTCGTTTGATGGCAACACGGCTCCCTACCTTCAGTACGCATTTGCCCGAATTCAAAGTCTGTTTGCACGCGCGAAAATAGACCCTGCGTCGTATCGCGAAAATATCATTCTCGACAACCCCTACGAACGGAGCCTAGCCATTCAGCTTTGCCGTTTCCAGGAAACGCTTGAATTGGTCGGGCGCGAAGCGATGCCACACCATCTCTGTGGGTATCTATACGAACTTACGTCGCGATTCATGCGGTTCTACGAAACCTGCCCGGTTCTTGATGCCCCTGAGAAAGATCGCAAGAGTCGACTTGCCGTCTGCGCACAAACGGCGAAAACGCTTGAGACCGGACTTAACTGCTTGGGAATACCGACAGTACCTAGGATGTAGTGACAGCAAGCGTCGGTATGGAGTACGACTTTAGCTCCTCCACAAAATCCCGCAATGCCTGAATGCCCGTTGCCTCCGCATTACTGCACCACTCTCTGAACGCTGTTAACAGTTCTTCGCCGCCACCACCCCTCTTTGACCAAACCGCTTGCAGCTCGACACGCATTTCATAGATGGTAGCGAGCACCGGAATGTTGTCTACGATGTGCGCTATGCGTAATCGTTCTGATTCCTGAATCAGCGTCTCCTCGCGACAAAGGATGGACTTCGCTCGTTTCAACATTTGTCTCGTAGCCCTGTCGGCCCGGCCATACTCTTCTTCCACCAAAGGACCGACTACCGCTTCAGCATAACGAGCCATCACCTCGAAACGATCGTTTAGCACAGCCCACGTAGTATCCATATCAATCTGGTTCTTACCGTCTACCTTTTCGACCACCGGGCCCGTGTACAGCGGCTTAGCAAGACCCAAAGACTGAAAGCAACGTATCCACAACCAACCCAAATCAAATTCCCACGGGCGAACGGATAGCTTGGCCGAATTCGGGTAGGTGTGATGATTATTGTGCAGTTCCTCACCACCGATAAGGATTCCCCAGGGAACAATGTTGGTGGCTGCGTCCGGACATTCGAAGTTCCGATACCCCCAGTAATGCCCGACGCCGTTGATTACCCCAGCGGCAAAGACTGGTATCCAGAGCATCTGCACTCCAAAGACCACAATTCCGAGGCTTCCAAACAAAGCGATGTCGACGATAAGAACAGTGACAATGCCCGTGAACAAAAATCTGGAGTAAACGTTCTTCTCTAACCAATCGTCCGGGGTTCCTTTGCCGTAGTTATCGATCGTATCGGCCGTGGCTCCCGCTCGATAAAACTCTGTGCCGCGAAACAAAATTGCTTTCAAACCATGTATTCGTGGACTGTGTGGATCGTCTTCCGTCTCCGTTGTGACGTGATGCTTTCGATGAATCGCCGTCCATTCAACCGTCACCATCCCTGTGGTCAGCCAGAGCCAAAAGCGAAAAAAATGTTGCAAACCAGGATGCAACTCCAGTGCTCGGTGTGCTGAGAACCGATGCAAATACACAGTTACTGAAACGATGGTAATGTGGGTCGTAATGAGGGTGTAGACGATTGCCACCCAGGGACTAAACCCTAAAATCCCATACCACCAATCGGGAAGACTCATTCAGGACTCCTACGGAGATGGCGCATCGGGCGCATTTTGACAATTTGAATCAACAATTACTACTCGCGCCATGATGCTTCATTATCCGCTAACAATGCCGTCGAGCTCAGGCAAGGTCATGCACCGACTTTCACCACCAACTGTACTCCATGCGTAAAAACGAACTGCTCATCGAGGCGAACGAATTAACGCAAATAATTGGTGACGAAAATTGTGTGCTTATTGACTGTCGTGCGAAGCTTGATGACCCCGATTGGGGACAGCGCGAATATTCCCGAGGACATCTGCCGCGCGCCATTTTTGCAGACTTAAATACTCAACTATCTGCCCCTCCCGGCGCGGGTGGTCGGCATCCACTGCCTCAGCGCGAATCATTCGCAGACCTTTTGGCGAATTGGGGTATCACCCACGACACGTTGCTCGTTCCCTACGACTCGAACAATAGCGTCTACGCTTGTCGGTTTTGGTGGATGGCGCGTTGGGTGGGAATTAAACAAGTAAGAGTATTGAACGGCGGTCTGAAGAGTTGGCTACGTGTCGGCAAAGGTTTATCCACGGAGATCGGATCGCAAAAAAGGTCAAGATTCGTGGCCAAACCTTCGCTTACTCGCACCGTCTCAGCGGAAGACATCCAGGCGCAAAGCCACAAACTAATCGATGCTCGTGCGATCAAGAGATTTCGCGGCGAGATCGAGCCTATCGATGGTAAGGCCGGGCACATTCCTGGCGCGATATGTCGACCTCACGAATCGAATTTGTCGATCGATGGAAAGTTCGACCTGCAGAACAGTCAGTTCAATACGCTTACTGCCGACCTAGATATCGTTTGTTATTGCGGTTCAGGTGTCTCAGCAACCCAAAACATTATGGCCATCCTGCTTGCTGGCATGCCGGAACCTGCCTTATATCCGGGATCCTGGAGCGAATGGATTCAAGATCCTAAGCGGCCTACATCACCCTAATCGAACCAGCGTTAATTGAAATTCGCGGTAAGCGAGTATTTTCGCCCCGCTACGGAGACATCTACTTCCCAATAGGCGGACCCGAAGATAGTCGTCGTGTTTTCTTAGATCCGGGAAACCTGGGAGAGCGAATGGGCCGGAGCCCCGTATTTACCGTAGTCGAGTTAGGCTTCGGGGCCGGATTAAACTTCCTGGTCACCGCTACAGAGTTCCTCAAACTGCGGGGTCGTTCGACTCGACTGCGGTTCGTGAGCTTTGAAAAACATCCGCTGAAGCGGAGCGACTTAGAACAAATCGCTAAACCCTGGAGCACGTCCTTACCCCTTTTCGACGCACTGTGCGACCAATACCCACCCGCGGTTCCCGGTTGGCATCGCCGTTTCTTTGGCGACGGAAATATCGAACTTTCGGTGTTCATTGGCGATGTCACGACCGGAATGGAGGACTTTCTAGAGCGAGACGAGCGGGGCGTCGACGCGTGGTTCTTAGATGGATTCTCCCCGGACCTCAACCCGGCCATGTGGCAAGAATCATTGCTCTCAAGATTGCACACTCGAACTTGCGCCGGTGGGAGCGTTACCACTTTCTCCTCCGCAGGACGCGTGCGACGAATCTTGGACGCAAGCGGTTTCCATATGGCTCGAATAAACACTTCTTCTGACAAACGCCATTCCCTGCTCGGCTGGTTAACAACAAATCCCTTCAAACCGCGCCTTGGTCCATCCGAAGCGGTGGTAGCCGGTGCAGGGCTGGCTGGATGCGCGGCAGCGAACGCTCTCGCAAAAAAAGGAATTAACGTGACTGTCATAGAGCCAACCGGCCGAATCGCTCGAATGACATCGAGCCTCCCGTCCGCCATTACTCATGCGCGACTGTCCGGCTCTCGATCTCCAGAAGCGGACCGCCGTGCCCAAGGGTATACATTCTCAATACCTTTGATCACCTCGAACCCGACCTCAGTATCCAAAGGCATACTTCAATTGCAGAACCCGAATACAACGGAGGCCCAGCTTCGGTTGATCAAAGAAATGCTCGGCGATTGGGTCCAACTTGTCAGCGCAGACCGGGCATCAGCTATAGCCGGCGTAGCCTTGTCCGGGCCCGCTGCGTACTTCCCAAAATCAAGCGTGGTAAGCATTCCAGATCTCTGTCGACAATTGATGCACCACCCACGAATCGAACTAACCAAAGGGGTACTAAATGAACGTCTATCCCTCACAACGATACTTGCGACGGGGACAGCGATACCCAATCGTTTGCAACTACCTCCACTCGAGGTCATGGCGATACCTGGACAAATCGATCTATTTAAGTCGCAGCATGCGTTTAGTCCATTACGAACTACCGTCGTCGGCAACGGGTACGTAATTCCGACAAGCTCCACAATACTTACGTCAGGGTCGACGTACGAGCACGGAAGATGGGACCCAACCGAGGCAACTCACACGAATCGTCATCGTTTGCGGGAACTTCTCGGGCACGCACTCTTTCGTTGGGTGAACCGATACAGAGGGTGGCGTTGTGTCACATCCGATCGTGTCCCGATTATCGGCCAGGCCTCGGACGACCTCTGGTTAAGCCTCGGATACGGGAGCTCAGCCACTACAAACGCCCTGCTCGCCGCCGAGGTTATCGCGAGTATGGTGGTCGGAGAAATACCCCCCTTAGATAAGCAAGCGTTGGAAATAACTAAACCGACACGATTTGAGGAGCGTCAACAGAGACGCCCTAATCCATTCGTTACGCAATCTCACTTTCAATCGCTCGGACGCCCATGACCGTCTCGATAGCCAAAAGATCGGAAAGAACTTGTTCGCTCGGCGGTTCTGCGATATCGATCAAGTTGTAGGCAATCTCGCCACGGCTCTTATTGATCAAATCGATGACGTTAATCTGACGTTCCGCGAATACAGATAACAACCCGCCAAGCGAGCCCGCAACATTTCTATTCGAGATCCCGATCCGATGTCCTTCGCTAGGCTCCATCGAAATCGCCGGAAAATTGACCGAATTCTCGATATTCCCAAATTGCAAAAAACTGTCGAGTTGGTTCGCCGCCATCAAGGCACAATTTTCTTCGGCTTCCATCGTCGAAGCCCCTAGATGCGGCATTGCATGGGCTCGTTCATGCCCACTTAAGATGGAATTGGGGAAATCGGTGAAGTAGTACGATAAGACTCCACTATCCAAAGCCCCGACAACGGCCGGAACGTCCACAATTTCTTCTCGTGCAAAGTTCAGTAACGCGGTACCCGGCCTAAAACTCGCCAACGTCTCGGCATTGATCATGGAGATCGTCTCTGCATTTGCCGGAACATGCAAAGAGACAAGTTCAGAACGAGACAGAAGATCTGCTAGATTCTCCATGCGTGTAACCTCGCTTGGAAGCCTCCAGGCCGCGTCGATGGACAACGCTGGGTCGTGACCTACAACATCCATACCAAGGTCCAACGCAGCCTTAGCCACCATTGAACCAACGGATCCAAGACCCACTACGCCCAGGGTTCGTCCGGTCAGTTCCCGACCTTTGAACCGCTTCTTTTCCGACTCCACCTTGGCGTGGACGTCGATTTTTCCTTTGACATCTTGAAGAGTTCGAACGAATCGCATGCCTCCAACGATATCCCTTGCCGAAAGGAGCAACGCCGCGAGAACTATCTCTTTAACCGAATTGGCATTGGCCCCAGGTGTATTGAAGACCACGATACCGCGCTCCGTGCAAGCATCGACAGGGATATTGTTTACTCCCGCGCCCGCTCTGGCAATTGCAGCGACGTTTGGGTCCAACTCGTCGATGGTCAGGTTATGACTTCGTAATAAGATCGCATGAGGATGCTCCAAATTCTCAGCCACTTCGAACTTCTCGGGGGAAAACGCGGTAATGCCACGCTCAGCGATTTCATCAAAGGTGCGTATTCGAAACATTGGAAGCTAGGTTCCCTCGTAAACTTTTAAGGCAAGCGCGCGATTTGATCACCGTTCTCATCGGAATATCAATCCACATTAGTTATTGGCAACAGCCCTCTCAATTTCGGAGACGATTAAACCGAGCGCATCCTTCGATTGGAACTTCGAAAGACGTTGCACCCAAGCCCGATGCTCGGAGAAGACTTCTCGGATGGTCTGCGTCAACACATCGGCGTTGAGTTCGTCCTCCAGGAGAACCGTACTGTATCCCTCCAACCGGGCAACCTCCGCATTCTCGATTTGATCTCCGCGACTCACGGCCGTCGGGAGCGGCACAAGGATATTCGGTATACCGAGAGTTAGCAGTTCGATAACGCTGTTGGCTCCTGCGCGAGAAACGACAACGTCTGCACTCGCTAGGACATCGCCCCATCCATCATCGACGAATTCGAGTTGATGATAACGACTGGCGTTCTCTAGAGTTACATCCAGGTTTCCGGGCCCACACACATGGACCACATTAAATTCGGCCGTCAGTTGATCCAACGCTTCACGAATCAACCGATTTAAGCTTAATGCACCAAGACTCCCACCAATTACCAGAACTATCGGTCGCCTCTGTTGGAATCCAAGACGGTCACGACCGCGGTCGGCGTTTCCTTCCAGTAAAGATCTACGGATCGGTGTCCCGGTCACAACCAACCGTCGAACAGATACCCGAGTGGAATCGAAATTGACACATAGAGAATTGAGAGACCAAAAACATAAACGATTAGCTAAGCCCGGAGATACATCTGATTCGTGTGCGACCACCGGAATCCCGAATAGCCACGCAGCGATAACCGTTGGAAATGCAACGTACCCTCCCTTCGAGAAAACAACATCCGGTTGTTCTTTACGCAAAATCCGTATGGCCTGGAAGATGCCGATCGGAACACGAAAGCAATCAAAAAGGTTGTCGATCGACCAGTAACGCCGCAACTTCCCGGTCGTAATTGAATCTGTCTCTTATACACATCTCCGAGCCCACGAGACCGAGGCTGATCTCGTATGCCGTCTTCTGCTTGAA
>CAXDSX010000119.1:0-7231 GCA_963992075.1 uncultured Pseudomonadales bacterium
GGCGACAACTGGGATTACAGCTCGGCCATGGACATGACGCTTACCGAAATGGAAGTCGACGGCGTCGTCCGGAAGGTACTTCTGCAAGCACCGAAAAATGGATTCTTCTACGTACTTGATCGTACCGACGGGACCTTGCTGCGTGCGCATCCATATACCGAGGGAATCAACTGGGCTACCCATATCGACATGGAAACCGGACGACCCGTTGAAAATCCGGAAGCGCGTTACGAAGAGAACGGCTATTGGATGCTGCCGGCCAATGCCGGTGCCCACAACTGGGAACCGCAATCTTGGGATCAGACGCTTGGGGTGATGTACTTCTATTATCACGACTACCCCAATTTCTATTCGCTCGATGAGGCCTTCGTAAAAACAGGGGTATACAAAATAAGACCGCGCGGATTGAGTCTCGGGATTGGAGAAGGCGAATATCGACGCGCGCTTCAGGCTAAAGCCGGGCCGCGCCCAGAAACCAAGGGCTATATTACGGCATTCGATCCCTTGACTGGCGAGCACAAGTGGCTGCATCAGCTTGACGCCGCATTCAACGGTGGAGTCTTGGCGACAAAAACCGGCCTTGTGTTTCAAGGCGAAGGCAACGGAAAGTTTACTGCCCGTGATACTGCCACCGGCGAGCCAATTTGGGGTTATGAAACATCTGGGCGGTTCTCGTCGTCGCTGATCAGCTACATGATCGACGACGTTCAGTATGTCGCTACCGTCGTCAGCGGCAACAATTACGACGTACGCGGTTCCGTGCTCGTCTTCAAACTCGGTGGTGAACACGTGATGGCGTCCACCGAACAACGAAAACTGCAAATCCCAGAACAACCGTCGATCGAGGCTTCTGAGGAAACCATCGAGCAGGGAGACGCTCTCTACCACGCGCATTGTGCGACCTGTCACCGGGGCATCGGCGTCACATCCATCGTCGCCACGGCTGTCCCCGACCTCCGGGCGATGACAGAGGAAATCCATAGTCAGTACACCGACATCGTTCTTAGGGGAAGCCTTCTGGAGAAGGGAATGGCGGGGTTCGAAGGAACCCTCGACAACGACCAAGCAGAGGCGATTCGCGCTTTCATCGTCACCGAAGCCAATAAAATCCGTAAGCGACGGGACGACGTCGCGAAGCGTTTCAACACGCGACGGGACGGCTCACAACGCCGGTGAGGTGGCGCGCACAACGAGTCTTCCTTCAATCGATGAACCATGAGGTGATGTCTACGTCGGCGGGGACCGGGACAAAGACCATCCGTACTGGCCCTTCCACAACCCTACTGGTATGTCCACGGCCCGTCACGGTGTCGGGCATAAACACTTCGCCCGGTCCCCATCGTCTCTCGTCGCCGTCCGTCGTGCCAATTTCCCATATACCCTCGAGCATGATGCAAAGCTGCCGCGTCGGAGCGTTATGCCAATCCTGAAACGCGCCTTTCGGCACTTCAAATATTCGAACGCTGGGGGATGCAAATGCTTCGCTAAATCGGAGTTCATTTCCCCACGCATCGGTGGTGCTTGTCGCTACTGGAATATCAACCTCGTCGAAAGCCGAACCGCCGCCTGTCGTCGTGAAAAATCTTGTTACTTTCACCTATTTTTCTCCATCTAATTGCGTTTCGTTCGCTCGTGCGACCAACGAGAATAACCCCCACCTAATCCGCCCGGCCTAGACTCAGCTAAGACACCGAACCCCTGGACAAGAAACTTTTTTCACCCCACCAATCGATCGAACAATCCGCCCCAGAGCTTGGAAGGGGCGTTGGAGCTTCGTTCCGTTCGATCGGCCAGATCGCCAATAAACCGAATTGCCCTGGCCCCCGCCCAACGCATCGGTTCAGGCTGCCAACGCTTGGCCCAGTCACCAACCCAAGGGAGTTGCGCTAGATCCGATGTTCCGCCTGAAACGAGCTCGCAGAGGACGCGACCCGCTAAATTACTCGCGGCGACGCCTTCACCCACGTATCCGCCAGCACTACCGAGTCCGGTGTGTCGATCAAACGAGACACACGGACGCCAGTTTCTCGTGACACCCATCAACCCACCCCATCGGTGCGTGATCGCGACATCACCAAGCGCAGGGAAGAAATCGCGTAAATTTTTCTCCACAATGTCCAGCATGGGATCGGCTGGTAGAACGCGTGCTTTACGCTTGGAGCCAAAGTAATAACTGCCTCGACCTCCGAACGCCAGCCGATCATCAAGTGTTCGTTGTCCATAAATCACGACACGTCGCCCGTCGCCAAATGTTTCACGCCGATGCAAACCGATGTCCTCCCAAGTCCCCTGCGGCAACGGTTCGGTGGCCACCATCATCGAATACAACGGTAGGACTTGGCGTCTTTGATTACTGAGCGATTCCGTATAGCCCTCGGTGGTGCGCAGGACAATCGAGGCATCGATCGAACCCACGTCGGTATGTATTCGTCCGGGCTCGTATCCCGTCACCGGCGTCATTTCATGAATGACCACACCCAACCCTCGAACGCTCTCGGCTAACCCTTTCACTAACCTAGCCGGATGGATCGCGGCACAATGCGGCGTGTAGCTAGCACCGTAATTTGTCGCACAGTTGATGCGATCCTTTGCCTCATTCGCTGGCAGCCACCGATAATCGTCCTCGGAGAAGCCCATTTCATGGAAACGCGCGACCCTTTCCTGCATCGGTTTCACGCGAAAAGGGAGCGTCGCGACGCTCAGCGTGCCACCTTTTTGGTAGTGGCAATCAATATTCTCAGCCTGACAAACGCGACCAACCTCATCGACCGTGTCGTGCATCGCGCGAAGAACTTGAACGCCAACTTGTCTCGTTTGAGGCTTCGCTAACAGTGCTTCGACCCCCATTGCCAGGCCCATGCACCAACCACCATTTCTCCCGCTAGCGCCAAAGCCAACCGTCACGGCCTCAAAAATTGCGATGTTGAAATCGGGCCGTCGCTGTTTCAGGTAATACGCTGTCCATAAACCGGTATAGCCTGCGCCGATGATGGCTACATCGATCGCTTTGGGCAGCGAGAGTGGTTCTTGAGGCTCCGGCAACGACTCAAGCGAGTCAAACCAGAAGCTGCCGTTGTCGTGTGTCGCGATAGACATCGGGCTGATCTCGACACCTTCAGCAATCTCAAGGACTGGAACGCTGCATTAAGCCACGAACTCGTATCCATTGCAGATTGATTAATTCGTATCGGCAGGCGTACGTTTGCAAATCGAACACAAACCCATCGATCGGGGCTAAGCGCCATGAAAAAATTTTGGCTACTCGTTGGATTAGGCGGATGCGTCGCCGTTTCGGCCATCGCGCGAGACGAGTTGGCGGTATCCAACACGGTCATTCGATTCGACCAAGCTGATGCGCGACCAAAGGCTCATCCAAAAGATGTGGGTATGTCGAGTAAACGATTACGCCGTATCGCCACCGCAATGCAGCGGCACATCGATTCCCAAAAAAGTCTCTGCTGATGCCCAAACGTGCCAACAAACGGCGCAAACACATTGATAAAATCACTGTCGTTCATTTGACGCGTGGTACAAGAAGGAACGTGCATGGCCGTAGAGCGTGATCACCATGGCTTCGATGCCCCGGCACCGCTTGGGCACCCCGCACGAGCGGGCCTACCAGCGGGTCACGCAACTGGCCCCAACGTTGGCGATCGGCTCCCGGACTTCCAACTACCCGATACCCGCGGCAATCTGATCGATTTTCACCAGAGTCGTGACCACAGCAAAGCCGTGGTTGTTTTTTTTCGATCCGCGGTTTGGTGACCCCCATGCTGGACGCAGCTCGGCGAGCTTCGCGACGCGTACTCAAAGTTCCAGTCGGCTGGTGTCAAGCTGTATGCCATTTCGTATGACGATCAAGAGATACTGCGCGAATTCAGTGAGGAGCAAGGTATTCCCTACCCGTTGCTTTCGGATATCGATTCCCAAGTGATCCGTCGCTACGGCATCCTGAATGATCAGATTGGTCGTGAGGGGGCCTTTCTCGAGGGCATTCCGTTTCCCGGAGCTTATGTGACAAACGAGGCTGGAGTCGTCATCGCAAAATTTTTCCACGACACATACAAAAAGCGGGACAGTCCTGAAAACCTACTCGACGCCGCCTCAGGCACGATCCAAATCAACGGTGACGAGCCCAATGTCCGCAACAGCGATCCTGAACTTCCGGTTTCGATATTCGTCCGCGGGGGTCGCGGCACTATACGCCAAGGCATTATTCGACATTTGGTGGTGCGCTTTGAGTTACCCGACGGCCTTCATATCTATGGCGAGCCCGTACCCGATGGCATGGTACCCACGACCGTCAATGTGTCCGGCCCCACGGGTTTGGAATTTGAAGACCCCATCTTCCCACCTCCCGAGGCTCTGGTTCTGAAAAGTGCCAATATCGAGCTTCGCGTTTGGAGCGGACGAGTCGACGTCGTCATTCCCTTTTATGCGGTCGGCTCGTTGGCAAGTGAAACTCGCCCCCTCGACCACGACACAGCAAAGATCGACGTCGAACTTGGGTACCAGGCTTGCGATGATTCCATCTGTCTCCCGCCCCAAACTGACTCGCTCTCGCTACGCTTGAAACTTGACGTGGTTGACGTACCAGCGTTGGGGATACACACCGGCCATGGCCAACGAGAAGGCAATTTCTCTGCCACCCGCCACATGCGGCGATTGATCCTTCGTAAATTCCTCAAGAACCCATTCGGGCTACCACGCCTTGCCCTAAAGACCATGCAGCTTGAACGCGCCGCAAGACAAAGGGCGCACCAGGCGTGACAATCCGACGAAATGTGTTTGATTGGTTTCGCCTCTTACTCTCTTCACGTTGCTTCCGTTGAATATTCGTACGCTGAGCCGTCGCATCCTCACGACCGTTCTGGTTACAGCTTTTTACTTTGGCCTGTTGATCTATCCGCTGGTTCGCCTGATCGATTGGCTAATTCCGAACTGGCAACCTGGAACGACGGCGTTACTCACTCTTCTTGTCCTACCCCCAGCAGCCCGCATTGTGTCATCCAGGTTTCGTGGAGCCTTCACTCGGCGACTCGCTGCCATCTCCATGACCTGGATGGGCCTGTGTTTTCAGCTTTTCCCCGTCGTAATTGTCTTGGAAATCTTTCGTCTGCTGGTGCCCGTCAACGATACAACCGTCGGCCTCATTTGCCTTGTCGCCATCCTGATATTAGGTGGCTGGGGCATGATCAACGCACAGCTCTTAAATGTTCGGCGGGTTCCGCTCGCCGCTGACGCGGGCTTAGCAGGCAGGTCGCTGGTACAAATCACCGACGTTCACATCGGTTCTCGTCGTCCAGCGTTCCTGCGCCGCATTGTTAAACGCATCAACGAACTGCAAACCGACGCGGTCTTAATTACCGGTGATCTGGTCGACGACGATGTCAACGAAGAAGATTTACGCTCTTTGGCGGAGCTCGACGCAACGGCGTATTTCATTCTCGGCAACCACGAGCGCTATGCGGACACCGAACGCATCATCGAACATTTACAGGCTCTCAACGTCATTGTGTTACGCAACGAAACTGTGGACGCGGATCCGTTTCAATTCATTGGTCTCGACGATGCCGAAGCAAGAGACACGGTAAGAAAAGGTCTCAGTAGCCTGTCAAAGTTAGAGCATCGCTACCGCGTCCTTCTTTACCATCGACCCGAGGGCGCAGACGACGCCTCGGATTGGGGTATAAACCTCATGGTGTCGGGTCATACACATCGTGGTCAAATATTTCCGTTTAACTACCTCGTCAAGCGAATTCACCCCCGTTTACACGGGTCGTTCGACGTAGGTGATTTGCGTTTATACGTGTCGCCTGGTACTGGGACATGGGGTCCTATTTTGCGAACCAACGCACGCTGCGAGGTGACGCATTTCCAATTTCTAGGTGATCCGGTGATCCAGAGTCCCAACCTAACCTAACTTATAGGCAAACAAGGCAGTTTCAACGATGCCCCAAAATAACGAAATTGAAGTCTTGTTCGAGAATAATCGACGATGGGTAGCAGAGGTCACTCGCGAAGATCCCGATTTTTTTACACGAACCGCATCTCAACAAGTGCCCAAATATCTTTGGATCGGCTGTTCCGATAGCCGCGTGATGCCCAACCAGATTACTGGACTACCGTCCGGGCAGTTGGTCGTTCACCGAAACATAGCCAACGTCGTCACTGAAACAGATCTAAACTGTATGTCCGTTATCGATTTTGCTGTGCGAGTACTGGAAGTTCGTCACGTCATCGTTTGCGGTCACTACGGATGCGCGGGCGTACATACCGCTATGGGCGACGCCAACACGGGACCGCTGAATGATTGGCTTGATGGCATTCGTTCACTTTGGGGTCACCATAAAGGTGATCTGTTGGAAGGCGGTATGCAGGTAGCCCAGGACCGAATGACGGAACTCAACGTGCGCAAACAAATGTTGTCACTTTGCCGAACACCGTCCATAGAAGACGCCTGGCGTAATCGAAAATCCCTTCGAATTCACGGCTGGATTTATGGCCTCAAGAACGGCGTGCTGCAAAACCTCTACCCCGATATCGGATCGATTTCCCAACGGACACGGGCCGAGTCCGAATCAAGTAGCCTCTGAAACCAGAGTGCTGCAATTCAACCCCTCGAAGCTCGACACCGATCAAAGGCTGCACTCATGAAAGACCCCGTCAATTTATTGTCCAAGTTTGAGATGTTTTCCGACCACTGGTCCCCCAAAGTCATCGCCGAAATGAACGACTACCAATTCAAACTGGTCAAGCTCAAAGGCTCATTCGTTCGACACAACCATGAGGAAACCGACGAAGTCTTTATCGTCATTGAGGGCAGCATGCATATCGAATTGAGCGACAAAACCGTTGAAATAAATCAGGGCGAAATGGCAGTAGTTCCACGAGGACAACCTCATCGACCCTTTGCGACTGAGGAATGTAAAGTCTTGCTTGTCGAACCTAGAGGCACCGTAAACACCGGAAATACGGGCGGTAAACAAACGGCAGCGAACGACGTCTGGATATAGCTTCTAACGCTCCTGATAGCCTACCAACAGTCGTTTCGAGCGCTGTTTTTCGGGTCTCTACGCCCGATATCCACGTGTCGGAAAGTCTCTAGCAGCAATCGGCAACCCACTCGCCGAGTTTTCGTTTGTTGACCCTCTCTATTCCTGTCTCTTATACACATCTCCGAGCCCACGAGACCGAGGCTGATCTCGTATGCCGTGGTCGGCTTGAAAAA
>CAXDSX010000120.1:0-7062 GCA_963992075.1 uncultured Pseudomonadales bacterium
CCCGATAAGTTCTATCGCTTTCTTCAGACTCGCGTCGTAATCTCCAGTGTCGTACGTGAGTGCAACCGGAGTTTCGTAGGGAAAATCTTCCGGTTGGATAAAGTTCAGCCGGCGGATTTCTGCCGGGTCTTTTCCGAGTTCACGAGCTGCTGTTTCAACCAAACGCTCGACCACGTAGGTCGCCTCCGGCCTGCCAGCCCCTCGATACGCGTCCACGGGCGCCGTGTTGGTAAACACTGACTGAACCTCGACGTAAATTGCCGGCGTTCGATATTGCCCGGCCAGCAGCGTGCCGTAGAGGTAGGTGGGAACGCTCGAGGCAAAGAGCGATAGATACGCTCCCATGTTGGCCACCGTCTTGACACGTAACCCCACAAACGTGCCGTCCGCCTTCAATGCGAGCTCAGCCCTCGTAAGATGGTCTCTGCCGTGCGCATCCGCGAGGAAAGACTCGGATCGATCGGCTCGCCACTTGATGGCACAACCCAATTTTCCAGCGGCCCATATCACTGCCGTCTCTTCCGCGTATACAAAGATCTTGGAACCGAAACCACCGCCAACATCGGGCGCGACAACTCGTAATTTCGACTCAGCGGCAACGTTAACGAACGCGGCGAGAACGAGTCGCTCCAAATGAGGGTTTTGCGACGTGGTGTATAACGTGTAATTCCCCGTAGCCGCCTCGTACATACCCACCGCCGCCCGTGGTTCCATGGCATTCGGAATTAGGCGATTGTTGACAATGTCGAGTGACGTTACATGGTCGGCAGAAGCGAAGGCAGCGTCGGTCGCCTCACGATCGCCGAGTTCCCAGTCATAGCATTGATTGCCGGGCGCAGCGTCGTGAATCTGATCCGCGCCATGTGCGGACGCAAGATCAACCACGGCGGGAAGTTCATCGAAGTCGGCCGTGACGGCTTCGGCCCCGTCTCGCGCCGCTTGCAGCGTCTCTGCAACAACCATCGCGTAGGGTTCTCCAACGTAGTTAACGAGGGAAACCGCAATCGGTGGGTGCGGCGGTTGAATCATGTCGGAACCATCCTTGGACTTGACCATCCATCCGCAGGGCAAATCTCCGATTTCATCAGCGGCCAGATCGGCCCCCGTGTACACGGCCACGACACCCTCCATCGCTAACGCAGAACTCACATCAATCGAGCGTATTTCGGCGCGTGGATACATCGACCGGACAAATACGGCGTATAGCTGTCCCGGCTGGTTGATATCGTCAGTGTAATGCCCTGCCCCCGTGATGAATCGCGCATCTTCTTTGCGCTTTACCGCCGCTCCAATACCTGTTTCGCTGGTCATCTGTCGTGCTCCTTACATCTTGTCTTGAGCGTCAAGTACGGCTTTGACGATGTTGTGGTATCCCGTGCATCGACACAGATTACCTTCGAGGCCTTCGCGTACGGACTGTTCATCCAGCGGTTTACCTTTTTCGACGAGGTCGATCGCACTCATGATCATGCCCGGCGTACAAAATCCGCATTGCAACGCATGGTTTTCGCGGAATGCTTCCTGCATTGGATGCAGCGCGTCGACGGTCCCGATGCCTTCGATGGTCGTGATGTCCGCGCCGTCTGCCTGGCCTGCCAGAACTGTGCACGATTTCACCGAACATCCGTTCATATGAATGGTGCAGGCGCCGCATTGGCTGGTATCGCAACCAACATGCGTTCCCGTAAGGTTCAAACGCTCTCGTATGATTTCGACCAACAAGCTATTGTCCGGCACGTCAGCTGTGTGCTCGGTGCCATTAACTGTTAAAGAGATTTCCACGTCATTCTCCTGCCTAAACTGTGTCCGCCCAGCGTTCACTGAACTTCGTAAAAAAACCGTCCGCCATCTTGCGACCAGCGGTAGTAATAAGCCGAGACCCTATTTGGGCGAGTTTCCCACCTACATTGCCTTCAACTCGATACGATAAGAGGGTCGCATCTAAATCTTCCTCTAGTTTGATTCTTGCAAGCCCTTTACCGAAACCCTGCATACCCCCCTTCACGCTGACGTTGAGCGAATAGCTTTCGGGCGGATTTCGATCCGATACTTCGATGGTTGCCTGGAACTTCGTTTTGACCGGCCCTAGTTTCGCAGTGACGTTCGCGTCAAATCGATGATCCGACAACTTGGTGACCGACTCACAACCCTCAATGCATGCCTCCAAGACGTTGGCATCATTAAGAGCGTCCCAAACAGCGGTCCGTGCTGCCGGAATCCGGTATTGGCCGGATTGTTCCAAGGTCCTTCCCCCGAAGCCTACGAAACGGTCGACTACTCTCGCATAATCCGTCACAGGGGGAAATGGTTATGCAACTTCCATTGGCACACATAAAGGTCTTGGACTTAACCAGGGTACGGGCTGGACCTACCGCGGTTAGGCAGTTAGCCGATTGGGGCGCTGACGTAATCAAAATCGAACAGCCCGGCGATAGCGGCGGAACCCTAGGAGGTGCTCGTCACGGACCCGATTTCCAGAATCTTCACCGCAATAAACGCAGTCTCTCCCTGAACCTCAAGTCCGATCAGGGCAGAGAAATTTTCTTCCGATTGGTGACTGATGCTGACGTGGTCGTCGAAAATTATCGACCAGACGTCAAATTCCGGTTGGGCATCGACTACGAGAAAGTGAAGGCCGTCAATCCACGTGTCGTGTACGCAAGCATCTCGGGGTTCGGTCAAGACGGCCCTTACGGACATCTGCCTGGATTTGATCAAGTCGCGCAAGGCATGGGAGGTCTGATGTCGATCACGGGTTTGCCAGGGCAAGGGCCTGTTCGGGCCGGCATCCCGGTCGCAGATCTGTCTGCGGGGCTATACACGGCCCTCGGAATCCTGACCGCCCTCATCGGTCGGCAACATTCCGGTACCGGTCAATGGGTAAAAGCTTCGCTGCTTGAGGCACAGATCGCAATGCTCGATTTTCAAGCTGAGCGCTGGTTGCTGGACGAGGAAGTTGCACCGCAGGCAGGCAACAACCACCCCACGGGAATCCCCACCGGCGTTTTCGCGACCGCCGATGGGCACATCAACATCGCGGCAACGGGGGCTGCCATTTACGAGCGGTTCTGCGAGGTCATGCAGCGCCCCGACTGGTTAACCGACGAGCGTTTTCGTTCCCCTCAAGCTCGCTCAAGAAACCGCGACGCCATGAACGCGGAAATTGAGGCGATTACGATTGGCCGATCCAGCAAAGCGTGGATCGAGAGTTTTAACGACGCCGGTGTACCGGCCGGATATATTTACTCAATCAAGGAGGTCTTCGAAGACCCGCAGGTAAGACATTTACAAATGGCTTCGCCCGTCCACCATCCCGAGCTTGGCGACATTAGCCTTGTCGCACAACCCGTCAAACTCTCAGAAACACCGTTTCGCATTCGTTCTGCAACGCCTGAGCTTGGCGAGCACACCGACGACGTACTGCGGACGATTGGATACAGCGACGACGACATCGAGCAGTTCCGTCTTGACGAAGTCGTGTGACGTGAAGCGGATCTGCGTCAACTGCGGTTCCAGCGAGGGCAATAACCCCGCGTACCGCCATGCCGCATACTCCCTTGGTAATGAACTCGCAAAGAGAGACATTGGGCTCGTCTACGGGGGCGCTCGCGTGGGTCTCATGGGTGCTCTCGCCGATGCGGTTCTTGCCGCGGGCGGCGAAGTTATCGGCATTATCACCCGCGATCTGGACAACCTTGTCGGGCATGAAGGTCTAACCAAACTCGAAATCGTTGACACGATGCATGATCGCAAACGCCGGTTCGCCGATTTGAGCGATGGCTACATTGCCATGGCGGGAGGCTTCGGAACGCTGGAGGAAATATTCGAGGCGATTACATGGAACCAGCTGCACATTCAGGAACGACCGACAGGTTTACTCAACACAGCCGGATACTTCGACGCGTTGTTCGCATTCTTAGATCACGCCGCGCGAGAAGGGATGATTCGCGAAGAACACCGACAGAGCGTCCTCGTCGCTGGCCAACCTGACCAGTTGATTACTCAAATGACGACTTACCGATACCCGCGCGTCGCGAAATGGGTCAAGCAATAGACAAGACGACGACCTCAGCGCATGTAGGGAAGGTGATCCATCGGATTTGCCTCGGCGAAAATCGCGTCGAGGCGACCGAATAAAATGTCCTTCCAATCGAGATCCAGGTCCGTAATTTCCATCTTGAAACGATCAATTTCTGTCGCACAAGCTATGGTATGAATGGCAAGCGAGATTAGGTGGCCCGTTAACGCGTCTTGCCTTAACTCGTCGATTCCGTACCCATCAACCCCACCGACACGTAGATCATCGAGGTAGTTCTCGATGAGCCGCGGCTCATTCTCCTGACGTACTTCGGTTGATAACCCGGCCAACATAATTCGAGCAACATCCCACGGTCCCGGTGCCACCATGGGAAACTGCCAGTCAATCACCGCGAAGCGTCCCTCGCCCTGCTCCGTCGGGAAAAACATTTGTTTGGGATGAAAATCGCCATGGACCAGCGCGTAGGGTCGGGAGTCGAGCCACTCGAGGAATTGAGGCACATGATCGAGCCAGCGACGTAGCGTTTCTTCACACAAAGGTGTCATGGCGTTGTCCAGCGCGAGCGGTAAAGATGCCTCCGCATTACTTGCCGTGGTGTTAAAGAAAATGGGGTCACTCCGCCCGACAAGGAATGATTTGTCTAGGAGCTCGGTATTGTTCCACCAACGCGCGTGAAACGGTCCAGCGGCACGAAGCGCTGTTTCAACTTGATCAAGCGTCGATGCCCAACTCGGTGATACGCCCGCCGAAAGGTCCTCTAACAACAACACGATCTCCTGGCCGTCGGCGCCCGCCGAACTGTAGTAACACGCAGGCACGGGCATGCCGCCCTCTCCAAATTCTTCGTAAAACTTAGCCTCGCGCCGATAAAGGTCAAACGCGACAGCAACACCTCGGGTGGCTTCGGCTTTCGCCGTGAACTTCGCAATCATTCGTGTGGGCAGCGCCGTATCGCCTCGGTACGTTAGGTCGACACCGGCCACGTCGGCGGTCTGGCCAGGGGTTGTCAAATATTCGACCTTGGCATCGATTACTTCCGCACCTCCGAGCTCCAACACGTCGTTAAACCACGCAACGTCAAAATCTTCAGGTCGTTTGGGGATCACAGCAAACTCCTCTACATACGCAGCCGAACATATCGCGTTTATCTGTTGAATCGTAGCAGCATGGTCATTCGCTAGAGGCAGTCGTATCGAGTTGAACTCGATCTGGAAACAACTGGTCAAGGCCAACGGAGCCACCATCTTCTTGCACGACTCGGCAATGCGCGCGCTGCAACTCACGAGGTTCCGTTACGCCACACGAATGTGCAATGACGCCCACTTCCTTCCGGATGCCCTGCGCATACTCGCTCACTCGAGTTGCTTTATCCGTCGGATCAAGTCCTCGCTGTAGTGACGCATCGTGCGTGGTCACCCCGGTGGGACACGTGTTTTTGTGGCACTGAAGGGCCTGGATGCAACCAAGCGCAAACATGAATCCGCGGGCACACACCACGAAGTCCGCACCGGCGCAGATGGCCCACGCGACCTCGGCTGGGGTAATTAACTTGCCGCTGGCGATCACTTTGATCCGATCTTTCAAACCGTGTCGATTGAGCAGGTCAACAACGCCTGGAAGGCTTTCCTTGATCGGCAAACCCATGTAATCGATCAAACTCATGGGGGCCGCCCCCGTGCCACCGTCCGCACTGTCGACCGTAATGAAATCGGGCGCACTTTCGACCCCCCGAGCTTTTATCTCGTTGCACAACGACTCGAGCCAATCGTAATTACCAATCACCGCTTTCACGCCAGTAGGTTTGCCTGTGACGCGTCGAACGCGGTCGACAAAATCCAGGAGATCCGACTCCGAGTCAACCTCACGATGGCGATTCGGACTGATGGAATCTTTTCCCGGAACAATGAGCCGGATATCCGCAATTTCTTTCGTGACTTTTTCAGCGGGTAAAATTCCTCCCTTCCCTGGTTTCGCGCCTTGCGAGAGCTTGATTTCAAACATCCGCACCCGCTCGTGGCCGGCTACCGCGGCGAGCTTTTCGTCCGATAGGTTTCCCTCAGCATCTCGGACTCCGTAGTTCGCGGTGCCAATCTGAAACACCAAGTCGGCACCACCTTCCAAGTGTTGCGGCGCTAATCCGCCTTCTCCCGTATTCATCCAAATCCCGGATTGTCGAGCCCCATTCGACAGCGCGAGCACCGCCGGTTTTGAGATCGCGCCGTAACTCATCCCAGAAATGTGGAAGACCGACTGGGTCGTGTAAGGAGCATCTGCAAAGGGCCCGAGCGTTACCTCGGTCGTATCGACCGCATCTCGCTTTAGCGTTGGAAACGCACAATTGACGAAAATAACCGTGCCGACCGGTCGCAAGTCCCGCGTCGAGCCGAAGGCCACGATGTTGTTCTCACCTTTCGCCGCCCTGTACACCCATGCGCGTTCAGCCCGATTAAATGGCATTTCCTCACGGTCGAGTGCAAAGAAATACTGTCGGAAAAACTCCCCTAAGTGTTCAAACCAATACCTGAACCGTCCAATAACCGGAAAATTCCGCCGAATCGGCCTGCACAAAGCATTCGAAGGTCAACTGGCTGCGGACAACGTCAAACCCCGCACGGAGTTGGAAGCCGCCGTCGTTAAGGCTATTCAGGAGGTGCTGGAGACAAGCCCCATTGGAGTCATTGACAATTTCTTTGAACTTGGCGGGGCGTCGATTCAAAGTCTGGAGATTGCGGACCGTGCGGCGGACGAGGGGATCGATGTGACTCCCGCGATGCTTTTTCAATATCCGACGGTGGCTGAGTTGGTCGCTGCAGCAGGTACTCTTGAATCGCCGGTCGATTCCGAGGTCGATGACGCCGCAACGGTAAAGGAAGTGGACCGCACGGAAGCTGAAAAAGCGGCAACTCGAAAAACAACCGATCGAAAAACGGCGGCGAGGCCCTCCCGGAAATTGGTAGCAGAAGGCTCCCCGCGCACGGCGTCCTGGCTCTTCCGGTATGCATCGGTTTGGGGTCACTGTTTGG